>NZ_JBFIII010000073.1 GCF_041601295.1 Immundisolibacter sp. | reverse complement strand
CGGCCATCGCTCGCGTCAGCCAGCGCCGGCTCCAGCAGGCAGTTGCGCAGCACCTCCAGGGATGCCGGATTCAGCAGGCTCAGGTAGTCATCCTCCCCGGCCGGGTCAGGCACCGAAAACAGCCGGTCGTACAGGCGCACCTCGGCGCGCACGGCGTGGGCCGCGTCCACCCAGTGCAGCGTGCCCTTGACCTTGCGTCCGTCGGGCGCGTTGCCGCCGCGCGTGGCCGGATCGTAACTGCACACCAGCTCGACGACATCGCCGCTGGCCGGATCCGTCACCACCCGCTCGCAGCGGATGAAGTAGGCAAAGCGCAGGCGCACCTCACGCCCCGGCGCCAGGCGGTGAAAGTCCTTGGGCGGGTCGAGCATGAAATCGTCCCGCTCGATGTAGATCTCACGCCCGAACGGCAGCTGGCGGCCGCCCAGCTCCGGACGTTGCGGGTGATTGGGCGCGTCCAGCCAGTCGACCTGGTCGGCAGGATAGTTCTCGATCACTACCTTCAGGGGCCGTAGCACCGCCAGTGCCCGCGGCGCATCCTGCTCCAGCGCCTCGCGGATGCAGGTTTCCAGCTGCACCAGGTCGATCACGTTCTCCTTGCGCGTCACCCCCACGCGCTCGCAAAAATCGCGCAGTGCCGCCGCCGGCACACCACGGCGGCGCAGGCCGGATAGCGTCGGCAGGCGCGGATCATCCCAGCCGTGCACGTGACCACCCGTAACCAGCTCGTGCAGGCGACGCTTGCTCATCACCGTGTACGAAAGATTCAGGCGCGAGAACTCGATCTGGCGCGGGTGGCAGGGCACCGGCAGCTGGTCCAGGATCCAGTCGTACAGCGCGCGGTGGTCCTCGAACTCCAGCGTGCACAGCGAGTGGGTGATGCCCTCCAGGGCATCCGACACGCAGTGCGCGTAGTCGTACATCGGGTAGATGCACCAGGCATCGCCGGTTACCGGGTGCGGCGCGTGCTTGATGCGGTACAGCACCGGGTCGCGCAGGTTCAGGTTTGGCGAGGCCATGTCGATTTTGGCGCGCAGCACGTGGGCGCCGTCCGGGAATTCCCCGGCCCGCATGCGGGCGAACAGGTCCAGGTTCTCGTCCACGCTGCGCGTGCGATAGGGACTGTCACGGCCCGGCTCGGTCAGGGTGCCGCGATGAGCGCGGGTTTCCTCGGCGCTCAGGCTGCACACATAGGCCTTGTCAGCGCCGATCAGGTGCGCCGCGTAGTCGTAAAGCTGCTGGAAGTAACCGGACGCGTGGAACAGCCCATCGGCCCAGTCGAAGCCCAGCCAGCGCACGTCCCGCTCGATGGCCGCGACGTACTCGATCTCTTCCCTGGCCGGGTTGGTGTCGTCAAAACGCAGATGACAAACGCCGCCAAAGTCCCGCGCCAGACCGAAATTCAGACAAATCGACTTGGCGTGCCCAATGTGCAGATAACCGTTGGGCTCCGGCGGAAAACGCGTGACCACCTTTTGATGCTTGCCGCTGGCCAGATCCTGCTCGACGATCTGGCGGATGAAGTTGGTCGGCTGGGGACGGTCGGCGGCGGTCATAGGGCCTGCGATGAACATTAAGGAGCGCGAGTCAGGGAACGGCTATTGTAAAGAGGCCGCCGGCCGTGCGTTGGGGACGTCTGAAACGAGGCCCTCAGCGCTCGACCTTGTAGAGCAGATCGGCCGTCTGGGTGAGCCCGGAAAGCACCTCCAGCAGCAGGTGCTCCGACAGCGTATAGCGCAGAGTCACCGCATTTGCCTGATCGGCCAGGCCAACGCCATAGCCAATGTACAGCTGCGGCGTCAGGTAACGGCCAAGGGCCAGGTTGGCGCCGCCGTTGTCATCACTGCCAAGCTTGGCCTCGTCGAAACCCAGTGCCTGACCGATGCGTTTGGTGAGCGCCGAGCCACCGCGCATACCCACCGAGCTGGCGGCCTGCATCAGAAGATCACCCTGGGCGCTGCTGGCCTGCCGCAGCGGACGCCCCAGCACCAGGTAAGAGAGGATTTCCGACTGCTGCATCGGCGGTGTGGAGAAGAGCTGCGTATCGGGCGCCTTGGCGGTACCGCGCAGGCGTACCCCGGCGGTTACCTCCCCGACCTTGCGCGCGGCGGTAATGCGCAGGCCAGGGTTATCCGGCGGACCACCGGCGTAGCGCAGCAGCCCTTCAGTGACCGGCAGGCGTTGGCCGTAAAACATGTACTGGCCTTGCTCGACGCGAACCGTGCCGTTGGCGGACGTCGTACCGTCCTGGCCCTGACGCAGGCGCAGGGCTCCGCCCAGACTGCCAGCAAAGCCATGGGCGCTGACCCGCACGTCGTCGCCAAGCACCAGGCGCACATCGGCGCGCGCGGCCAGCGACCGGCCAGTCGGTTGCGCACGCCCGCGCACGACCACATCGGGCGAGACGGTCACGGCTGCCGGCGTGTCGACCACCTTGATTCGGGCATACGGCACCTGCACGCTGCCAGTGACGGCCAGCGCCTCACCATCGATGTTGAAATCCAGCACTGGCGTCACCCGCGCCTGCAGCGCCGCCGTGTCCATGATCCGGAAATTCTCGCCGCGCAGCGCCAACGCCGCCTGCAATCCACCCGGTGCATCGCGGCGACCGGTGCCAGTCAGCGTCAGGCTACCTTTCCCAGACTTGGCGCTGGCCGCAACCCGCACCGTCTGCTCCCCCTCGCCGGTCAGGTCCACGCTCAGCCCGGACAGTTCTATGCCGAGCCGGGGCAACGCTGCCTCGCCGTCGCGCACCCGCAGCACGCCCAGGATGTTCGGCGCCTGTGCCGTGCCGGTTATTTTCAGATCGGCCTCAAAACGTCCGGCCAGCTCCTCGACCCCCGGCAACCACGGTTCGGCAAGCCCAATGTCCGGCAGATGCGCCGCCAGTACGCCGCTGAGCGGTAACGGCGCACCCGGCGCCCCCGGCAACGCGGGCAGGCGCAGGGAAGCGGAAATCAGGTCGGGAGCGCCAACTGCGGCAAGGCGCGCAGCCATATCGGTGCCGTCAGCGCCGAAGCGGGCACTCAAGACCGCTGCACCATGCTTAAACTCACGCGGCTCGCCATCCGGTGCCGACAAGCTCAGACGGCCGGCCGGGACATCCAGGCGGGCCTCACCCAGTAACAGGCCATCGGCACGCCGCAGGTCAAGCTGCCCCCCCAGGCTGCTGTCCAGGCTGACGTCCGGGCCCATCAAACCCGCCAATGGCAGACGCTGCAACTCGGCCGCCAGTTGCAGCACGCGGTCGATCTGACTCCCCCCGGCGCAAAGGCGCGCCTGCTGCGCCTGCCAGCAGTGCTGGCCGACAACCTGTTGCGCACGGCGTAGCTCCAGGGCCAGCGGCTGGGCCAGATTCCAACGCGCCGGCGGCAGGCCATTCACAGTGCCGGTGGCAAACCGGCCGCGCCAGCCGTCATCCAGCACCGCGCCCGAACCCGCCAGGGCCAGCTGCCAGTCGCCGCCCTCCAGGTCGATCTGCACGTCATGGGCGCCGGCCCTGCCATCCGCGGACAGGCGCAGCGCCAGGCGCTGGTCTGCCACCTTGACGCCACCGGCAGCCACGCGCAGGCGCAAGACGTCCTGCGGACGGTTCAGATCGATGTCGGCATTGAGGCTTTGCGCCGCAAGGTCACCGTAACCGAGCCCCGCGGCATCAAGCTTCAACCTGGCGTGGGCGAATCCGGCCCCCTCAAGGCGCAGCATGGCGGTGAGGCTCCCACGCGCGCCAGGCAGCAGCTCCCCGGCTACCGGCACCGACAGATCGACCCGCAGCGGCTTGCCAAGGCCGACCGCGCCATCCGCGCGCAGGCGTGCCCGCCCCATCCGCACCGCGACCTCGTCGAGACTGAGTATTCCAGCGTTCCACGCCAGGGCCCCACTGCCGCCGAGCGCCTGGCCACGCAGCTGGCCGCTCAGCTCCGACAGGTGCAGCGCCAGCTGCTCGCCCTGCCCGGCCACTGACAGCACCGCATCGACATGTCCCGGCCACTGTGAGAAAAGCAGGCCGGGGTTGAATCCAGCGGCTCGCAGATCCAGCTCGTAGCCCGGCGTGGGCGACCAGTGCACCAGACCCTGCCCGTCCAGGCTGCCGCCCAGGACCCGGGCCGTCAGCTGTTGCACTCGTGCGCCCTTGCTGTCGCCGGACACACGGGCGGTCAGTGCTCCGGCCTGTCCTTGCGCCTGCAGCACCGCGTCCAGGGTCAGTAACCAGTCGGCCAGGTTGCCTTGCAGGCGCGCGCTGCCGGACGGCGAGACCACCTGCGCGGGATCAACCAGTGGCCAGCGCAGCTGCTTCCAGTCGACCAATACATCCATGGCGCTGGCAGCAAGGTCGATCTGACCGGCCAGATCAACCCGGCTGGCAGGGACATCGCCGAGCACCTGGGCATCGATCTGCCAGTGCCCGGTCTGGCCGTGCCCCTTCAGGTGTCCCCTCAGCGGCCCGGCCGGCGTGCCTGCCAGGCCGTACGCGACCACTACATCCGCATCCGCGCCACGGCCGTGCGCGCGCCCGTCGAGAGTCAGCAACCACGGCGGCAGCGCCGATCGAAATGCCGCCAGCGACTGGCCGTCCATTTGCATGCGTGCCTGCCAGGGCCCATTGGCCAGCGGCGTGTCGATACTGGCCACGAGCCGGCCCTGCACCGGCGAGGCGACACTGAGCGTGGCCTGCACGCTGCGCCTAATGGCACCGCCCAGATGGCCGGCGACTTGCCAGCGTGTCCCGTCGGCCGACTCCAGGCGCCCCTGCCACTGGCCTTCCAACGGGGCATCGCCAGCAAAGTCCAGGCGCAGCGTTGAGACAGCCGCCCAACCGGCGCCAAAGGCGGCCAGCTCGCGCACGTGCAGGCGGCTGCCGACCAGCGTCGCACCGAGCCGCAGTTCGTCGATGCGTAGCGGTTCGTTACTGCCGGTGGTGATCTCCAGGCCCAGCACCTTGAGTTGTGCCAGGGTGACGCTGCCGGGCACGGCAAACAGCGGCAGTGTTGGCGGCTCCGACGACGGCCCGGCCGCGCTGGCGTCCAGTTCAAGACGCAGTTTGTGCAGGGTGATGTGGCCCAGCGCCAGGCGCCGCTGCCACAGCGCGCCCAGATCAGGCGTCCAGTCGATGCCGGCCATTTGCGCCTGGCCGCCGTCGAAACGCAGGCTGACATCGCGCAAATGCAGGCCCTGCCGCAGGCTGCCGCTGAGCTCTCCATACTGCAGGCGCCCGCCGGACACTGCCTGGGCGCCTTTGAGCAGCAGTCGGGTGAACGTGTCGCTGCCAAGCGCGACGTAACCGGCAAGACCCACCACCAGCGCGAGTGCCGTAACCGGCCAGACTGCCCGCCAGACCCGCATCACAAATCCGGCCCCACGCTCAGGTGCAGGCGCAGCGGCGCGCCCGGCTCGGACACCGCGCTGGCGATATCGACCCGTACCGCGCCGATTGGCGAACGCCAGCGAACGCCAAAACCGGCGCCCCGTTTCAGATTCAGCCGCACGCCATCGAAGGCATTGCCGGCATCGAAGAAAAGCGCGCCGCCAAAATCACCAGCGAACATCCACTCATACTCAAGGCTGGCTACCAGCAGGTGTCGCCCGCCGGCGACATCCCCGGAACTGTCGCGTGGCCCGAGCTTCTGGTAGTCGAATCCGCGCACGCTCTGGTCGCCGCCGGCAAAGAACCTCAGCGACGCGGGTAACTCACCGAAACCATCGACCCAGGTCGAGCCCACTTCGACGCGCCCAAGCAGGCGCTGGTTGCGGCCAAATCCAGCGACGTATTTGCCGCCGACCCGTGCCTGGGCGAAGCTCAGATCCGACAGCAGGCCCGCCAGCGCGCCACGCAGAGTGAATTCCAGACGCCCCCCGTCGCGCGGCCACAGCGGATCGTCGCTGCGGCTTCCCAGCCAGCTGACGGATGGGATCAGCAGCTTGCTGTTACCGCGGTCGTCACCAGCCCTGAAGCTCTCGATCAGATAATCCAGACCCAAAGTGCGGCGCCAGGGTCCCTGACGGCGCATGTAAGCCGATTGCAGATTCAGGCTGTCCGAACGGGCGGTGACGGTGTCTTTCTGGCTCAAAGCCGCGCCGAACGTGAGCTGCTCCGCCCGGGGATCAGCCAGCGGAACACGATAGCTTGTGCCCAGCGTGCTGTCTTGCGGCGACAGCAGCAGGTTGCTGTCCAGGCTGTGACCACGCTGGTTGACGTAGCGGCGTTCGTGCCCGGCGCGCAAGCGAGGGCCACTATCCGTGGCAAAACCGGCTCCGGCACTGTAGGCATTGCGCGGGCGGGCGGTCAGGCTGACCTGGATCGGCACGGTCCCGGCCTGCCTGTCCGGGACCCCGGGCGTCACATCCACGCCGCTGAAATAGCCGCTATCGCTGAGCGATCCCTGGTAGCTGAGCAGGTCCGCCGCGTGGTAGGGCGTCCCCGCCTGCGGCGCGCCATAGCGGCGCAGCAGCGACTCATTGACCACCGTATCGTCCAGGGCGACAACACCAAAACGGTAGCGCGGCCCGCTGTCCAGCGTGAGCAGGACGCGCGCCTCGTAAACTTCGGGGTCCACATCGACCCGATGCAAGGTGTAGCGGGCGTCGAAATAACCGTACCCGAGGAGTGTTTCCAGCAGAGCCCGCTTTCCGCTGTCGTAGCGGGCATGGCGTAGCCGGTCGCCCACCTTGAGCGGAAACTGCGGCCGTGCCGCCTGCAACTCAAGATCGGCCTGGGCCGGACCGGCGACCGTCAGCTGCAGCTGCGAAATCCGCAATGGTGGTCCGCGCCGGACCTGGTAGTGTGCCCGCCAGCCCGTGTCGGTTCGCGTCAGGGTGGCGTGAGTCTGCGAACGGTAATAACCGCTCGCTTCCAGCGCAATGGCAATCTGGCGCGGGGCCGCGGCATGCGCCCGTCGCAGTCGGGATACCGAAACGCGCTTGCGGGCCGCCTCGGCGCTGATGTCGAGCGAAGCCAGAACGCTGTCGCGCAAGGTGTCGCTCAGTCCGTCGAGTTCCACCTGCACCGCGGGCGACGCGGCCAACGTCAGCGGTGCCATCAGCAGCAGGCACGCGCCCACCAGAGCGCGCCGCAGGCCGCGCAAACCGCGGATCATCCCTGGCTTCGTCCTTCGTTGTCACCGGTTCGCGCGCTGTGTGCGGTCAAGGCCTGCAACGGCCGGGCGACCATTTCCTCGTGGAACAGATCGCCGGGTGCCAACCCGGCGCGTCGACAGGCTTCACGATCCAGCAACAGACTATCGACCAGTGGCGCCAGCGAGATGGTTTGCGAATCGATCAGCAAAGCCCATCGCGAGCCGCCCCGCCGGGTCGATTCACTTACCTGACCAACCCAGCCGAGGGCCTCCAGCGCCAGCAAGACCTGCTCCAGGCGTTGCGGGTCCGCCGCCAGGCCACGCGCCAAAGTGGCCATGTCCAGACCACACGGCGGTTCCCGACGGGTCTCCTCCAGCCGGCGCACCACCTGTAGCGCGAGCAGGAAATCGGCACCGGCGGGTGCCACGGGCGCCATCACCCCGGTCCGCAGGGCCGGCAACCAGGCGGACACGATGGCGCCGCCCAGAACTACCAGCCAGCTCCAGTACATCCAGATCAAGGCCAGAGGCAGCGTGGCAAAGGTGCCATAAACCGCTGCATAAGTCGGCAGGCGGCCGATGTACCAGGCAAACAGGCGACTGGCCAGATTGAAAGCGACCGCTGCCAGAATGCCTCCGACCAGCGCGTCACGCCACAGCACTTCGGTGTTTGGCACCACCCGGTACACAACCGCCAGCAGGCCACCCATGATCAGCCAGGACATTAGCGTGCCGGCCAGCGCGGTAGCTCCGGGAACCGCGCCCAGCCAGCCCGATGAAAATGCCGCGGCCAGCGACAACTGGCCGAGCGCGAATGCCATCAGCAATGGCCCGGCGGTCAGCCAGGCCCAGAACAGGATCACCCGTTGCGCCAGTGGCCGCGGCCGGGCCGTACGCCAGATGCGGTTCAGTGAACGATCCACGGTCATCAGCAGCATGGTGGCGGTGACCAGCAGGCCGATCACGCCGGCCGCACCCAAGCCGGCGGCTTTTTCCGCGAACTGGTTCAGATAGCCGAACACCGTTTCGGCGATATTCGGCGGCAACAGGGCCTGCGCGAACCACACCTGTAACCGCTCCCGCATGTCGTCGAAGGCCGGAAAGGCCGTGAACAAGGCCAGCATGACCGCCAGCAGCGGCACCAGCGAGATGACGGTGGTGAAGGTGAGGCTGGCGGCGGCCTGAGTAATGCGTTCCTGTGCCAAACGTCGGCCAATGAAGCGCAGGCCGGCCAGGAACCTGTCCAATCGTGAATGTGTAATGTCTGTCGTTGGCATCAGGGCACCCTAGTCGATTTGTATGGGGGCTCGCCACCCGGTTCGGATGCTGCCGGGTAGATGAGCACGCCGCGAAAGCGGATCAGAATCCCCGGGCCTCACGCACGCGTCGGTAGGCTTCATTGATTCCCTGGGCACGCGCCGTCGCGCCCGCGTCGTCACCGGCCCGGTCCGGGTGGTGGCGGCTCATCAGTCGCCGATAGGCTCGCTTGATGTCGGCCACGTCGGCGTTTGGCGACACGCCAAGTAACGCGTAATCCTGCGCGATTCGCGGCGCGTTCGGGGCGCCCCGCCGACCGCCGCCGGTCGTCCCCTGCTGACCAAGCACGGCATCCAGAGCCGCGGCTGGCAGGCCCAGTTGCGACAGCACCCCAACCAGCGCCTGGCGCGATGACGCGGACAGGCGCCCATCCGCCCTGGCGATACCAACCAGCATTTCAAGAACAATGTGCAACTGGCGAATATCGATACCAACTTCGCGCCGGAGTTCATCCGCCGCGCGGGGCGCGGAAAATCCCGGCTGCTTGCCGGCCTCAAACCGGTCCATTGCCCGTTGACGCTGCGTCGGCGTCAGTACCAGGCGCTGCATCCAGGCCTCGGCGACAGCGATCTCCCGTTCGCTGACCCGCCCGTCGGCCTTGGCGATGTAACCCATCAACGCAAAACCCCGCTCGACCAGGGCATCCAGGGCCAGGCGTCGGCCTCGATGCGGCAGCGAACGGGTCGGCTCACGCGCCTGATCCACGGTATGCCCAGCAGCCACACCGAGCAGCGCGCCCAGTGGCCCACCCACCATCAAGCCGGCCACACCGCCGATCAGCTTGCCCCACAAGGCCATCAGACAAGCCTCGCCTCATCGTTGGCGGTCAGGGCCGAGCCGCAGTACTTGCAGTGCGACGCGTCCATGTCGTGACCCTCGCGCGCGCATTCGTCACAAACGCGCGTGGAGACCCCGTCACCGGCACCAAAACGGGCCATCTCAACTGTGACTATGCCGGTCGGTACGGCGATGATGCCGTAACCGAGAATCATCGCCATGCTGGCCAGAACCCGCCCTGCCGGAGTCACAGGCGAGATATCGCCATAACCGACAGTGGTCAGCGTGACAATCGCCCAGTAAATACTGGTCGGGATGCTGGTGAAGCCGCGCTGCGGGCCCTCGATGACGTACATCAGCGTGCCGATGATGACGACCAGGGTCAGAACTGTATATAGAAATACACTTATCTTTGGCAAGCTGGCTCGCACGGCAAGTCTCAGCACGGTTGCCTCGCGCAGGTAGCGGCCAAGCTTGAGCACGCGAAATACCCGCAGCAGGCGCAGTGCCCGCACCACGAGCAGCGCCTGGGTGCCGGTCAGCATCAGGCTGAGGTAGGTGGGTACGATGGCAAGCAGGTCGACCACGCCGAAAAAACTGCGGGCGTAACGCAGCGGCCTTGGCACGGTGATCAGGCGTATCAGGTACTCGGCGGTGAACAGCGCCGTGAACACCCACTCCGCTGCGTACAGGGCGGCCCCGAACCGCAAGTGTATGCCGGCGACGCTATCGAGCATCACCAGGCCGATGCTGATCAGAATCGACCACAGCAACAGCACGTCGAACAGCTTGCCGGCCGGCGTGTCGGCCTCGAAGATGATGTGATAGACACGATTACGCCAGCTGCCGAAGTCGCCGTCGGTTCGATGCATGTTCGCTGTACCCCTGTTCCTCATCGGTCGTGGACTGCGCACAAAGGCGGCACGGCCTGGGAACTCAGTCGCGCCGCCAGCCAGCCACGCACCGAGTTGAACACCGCGAGCCCCGCTACCGCGCCAAGGTCCTGCTTGTGCAGCACAGCCTCGCGCAGGCGGGCATTCCGTAACAGTACTGCCCGGTAGGTGCCTGGCAGTAACCCACAACGCACGGGCGGGGTCCACCAAACACCGTCCCGCAAAAACGCCACGTTGGCGAGCGTAGTTTCGGTGACCTCGCCGCGACGGTTCCACAACAGCACGTCGTCGGCAGCCGGCTGCCCGGCGCGGGCCCGGTCGTAAGGATCCCGCCGTGTCGTCTTGTGAAATAACATCGGGTCGGCAGCGTCCACCGGCGCGCCAGCCAGCGCCAGCGTCCACAGGCGCCGGCCCGGCCAGTCAAGAGGAGCGGCCTCGACGCTCAGTCCCGCGTCGGGATCCAGCATCAACCGTACCCGCTGCGGTGCCATCGAAAAACCGGCCGCTGCGGCCTGCAGCGCCGCCAGCGCTGTGCCGTCTGGCAACCGGACTCCGGCCCAGACGGCCGAATCCCGCAGTCGCCGCAGGTGTTCGTCGAGCAGGAAATAGCCCTCCCCAGGCGTCCAGCGCAAGGTCTCGATCAGCCCAAACGGAGTCGGCGGCCGGCGCAGGGCACGCGCCTTCAGGCGGCACTCGCGGTCCTCGGCTCGCGGCTCGGAGTCCCACACGATCCCGCTGCCGGTGCCGTACCCGGCCCTGCCCGTTTCGCGATCGACCGACAAGGTGCGGATGGCGACGTTGAAGCTGGCGCTGCCGTCCGGCGCGGCATAGCCGACGCTGCCGCAATAAATGCCACGCGGCGAGCGTTCGCGGGCCGCGATCTGGCGCATCGCCTGGACCTTGGGCGCGCCGGTCACCGAGGCGGCCGGAAACAGCGCCGCCAGCGTCTCGGTAAGCCCGGCCGCGCTCTGCGCGCAGACGCGGCTGATCATCTGCCACACACCGGCATGGCGCTGTACCTCGAACAGACGCGGCACGCTGACGGTGCCCAGCCGCGCAATTCGGCCCAGATCATTGCGCACCATGTCGGTAATCATCAGGTTCTCGGCCCGCTCCTTGGCCGAGTGGCGCAACGCGCGGGCCAGGCGCCGATCCTCGGCCAGCGTGCGGCCACGCCCGGCGGTGCCCTTCATCGGCCGACACTCAATATGCTCGCCGGTGCGCGCGAACAGCAATTCGGGGGAGGCACTCGCCACCACATGGCGACCGGTATCCAGGTAGGCCGCATGCGGCGCGCTGGCCGCGGCGTTGACAAACCAGGCCCACGGATCATCCTGCCAATCGGCATGCAATCGTTGCGTGAAGTTCACCTGATAACACTCACCGGCGCCCAGCGCGTCCTGTATCTCGGCGACTGCGACCAGATAGTCGGCGCGCGTCAGTTCGGCGCGCCAGCGCGGCAATTCGGGGGCGGCGACGACGGACCACGCATAGTCCCGCACGGTGCGGTAAAAACCGAACCAGAGCAGGGGGAAATCGCCGGGCGCGCGCACCACCAGCGCCGGATCAAATGCCGGCGCGGCCTCGTACGCGAGCATGCCAACGGCATAGCATCCGCCAGCCAGAGCCTGCTGCACCTGTGCCAGTGCCGGCAGCACTTCGGCGAGCGTCGCCGCCTGTACTTGTCCCAGGGGTTCCCCGAATTCCTGCCAGCGGCCCTCGGCGTTGCGCAGCAGGGGGCCAGCCGGCGCCTGCTCAGACATCCGGTCCGCCGTCATCCACATAGGCACGGCGCAGCTGCACCGGCTGGGCGGCCCGCCCGCGGACGCGGATGTTGATCATCTCGACCGCCACCGAGAAGGCCATGGCGAAGTACACGTAGCCGCGCGGAATGTGCATGTCCAGGCCCTCGCCGATCAGCGCCACACCCACCAGCACCAGAAAGCTCAGGGCCAGCATCTTGATGGTCGGGTGCCGTTCGATGAAGTCGTGAATGGCGCTGGCCGCCACCAGCATGATGCCCACCGCAACAACGATGGCGATGATCATCACCGGGATGTCGTTGGCCATGCCGACCGCCGTCAGCACCGAGTCGATGGAGAACACGATGTCCAGCAACACCACCTGCACAATGACCGCGGCAAACGACACCACGACCCGGGCCGAACTGACGCCCTGCTCGCCTTCCAGGCCGGCATGAATCTCCAGCGTGCTCTTGGCAATCAGGAACAGCCCACCGGCCATCAGGATCAGGTCGCGGCCGGAAATCTCGTACCCCAGCAGGGCGAACAGCGGCTCGCTGAAGCCCAGCAACCAGGTCAGCGACAGCAGCAGCAGGATGCGCATACCCATGGCCAGGCCAAGACCAATGCGACGCGCCTTCTCCCGCTGAGCGGCCGGCAGCTTGGCCACCAGAATGGACAGGAAAATGATGTTGTCGATGCCAAGCACGACCTCCACCGCGGTCAGCGCGAGCAGCGCCACCCAGGCTTCGGGACTCGCCATCCAGCCAAAGAATTCCATGTCGTCTCCGATGAAAAAATCTGTCAGCGGTAGTCCGCGTGGTCCGTGAACACGCCGTCGACGCCCAATGCCGCCATGCGTTCGAAATCAGCCGTTGCGTTGACGGTAAACACCCACAACCGACAGCCCGCCTGATGTGCCGCCGTCACGGCCGCCGCGTCGACAGTTGCCAGGGCGCAACCGATCACGGCCGCGTCCAGCTCGCGCGCAATGGCACACGCGGCTACGTCTACCTGCTCGGTCAACACACCCAGCGGTACACGCGGCAACGCGCCATGCAGTTCCCTCAGTTGCCCCCAGTCAAAAGAGGATGCGAGCAAATCCTGGGCCCGCCAGCCATCCGTCAAGGCTTGATTCAAGATCACCAGCAACCCTGAGGCCACGCCAGGACCTTTAAGTTCCAGGTTCAGCCCGCAGCGATCCCGGCACAGCGCGAGCATCTCGTGCGGCAACGGAATGCGCTCACCGCCACCCGCGTCGAGCGCGCGCAGCGCCGCGAGCGTGTGCCCCGCCACCGGACCGCGACCGTCGGTCGTGCGCTCCAGGGTCCGGTCATGGATTACGACCAGCCCGTCGACACAGGCCTGCACGTCCACTTCGACCCAGGCTGCGCCGCGCTCGATGGCGCGACCGACGGCAGCCAGGGTGTTTTCGGGCGCCTCACCGCTGGCGCCGCGGTGGGCGATGCGCAGCACGTCGCGGTTCAGGTGGCGCCGGCTGCCACCGGCTCGGCCAGGCCCGCGCGACTGACACCGAGGTCCTTCACCAGGCCATCGGCAATGCCGTAGATCCAGCCGTGCACGGTCACGTCCTGGCCGCCGGCCCAGGCCGCGCGCATCACGGTGCTGTCGCATACCGACTGCACCTGCGCGCGTACGTTGTGCTCGCACAAGGCATCCAGGCGCTGGTCCGCGGGCAACGCGTCGATGTGCGAACACGCCCTGTGCACGGTTTCGATATTGCGCAGCCAGTTGTCGATCAGGCCCAGCGGACGACCGTCCAGCGCCGCCTGCACTGCACCGCAGCCGTAATGCCCGCAAACAATGACGTGACGCACCTTGAGCACTTCCACCGCGTACTGCAGCACCGCCAGGCAGTTCAGGTCCGTCTGGTGCACCAGGTTGCCGACATTGCGGTGCACGAAGATATCGCCCGGCAACAGGCCGACAATCTGGTTGGCCGGCACCCGGCTGTCGGAGCAGCCTATCCACAGGTATTGCGGCCGTTGCTGGCCTGTCAGCTTGCTGAAAAAACCCGGGTCACTGGCTTTCACACGCTCCGCCCAGGCACGGTTGTTGACAAGCAGATTATTCAGGTCGGACATGGGAAAACGCTCATAGCTCCAGCACGCGACAGTGGCGCCGCATCGTAATTATGCCGGTCTCAGACCACTCCCGCGGCCTGCAACTCGGCGACCTGCGCCTGACTGCGGCCGAGCAGATCGGTCAGGACCTGCTGCGTATGCTCGCCCAGGCGCGGTGGCGGCAGGCGGTAGCTCACCGGCGTTTCGGCAAACCTGAACGGGCTGCCGACCAGCGGCACCTGTCCGGCCGCCGCGTGTGGCAATTCAATGCGCATGCCGCGCGCCTGGACCTGCGGCAACTCGAACACCTGCGCCATGTCGTTGATGCGCCCGCACGGCACGTCGACGGCGCACAGCGCTTCTTCCCAGGCGAGCGCCGGGCGGGCGGTGAAAATCTCCTGCAAGCGGGCGATCAACGCCTCCCGGTTACGTACCCGACTGCCTGTGGTGGCATAGCGCGGATCGTCCGCCAGCGCCGGCACACCGGCCACCGCGCACAGGCGACGGAACTGTGTGTCGTTGCCGACCGCCAGCACCAGCGGCCCGTCGGCGGCCTGGAACACTTCATAGGGCACGATATTGGCGTGGGCGTTGCCGTAGCGGCCCGGCACGGTGCCGCCGATGAAGTAATTCATCGCCATCACCGCCATGCTGGCCACCTGCACGTCCAGCAGCGCCAGATCGATGTACTGCCCGCGTCCGCTGACGCCGCGCTGCACCAGCGCCGCCAGCACGCCGATGGCCGCATGCATGCCGGTGGTCAGGTCCGCGTAGGCGATGCCCAGCTTCTGCGGCCCGCCGCCGGGGCGGTCGTCCCGCTCTCCGGTAACGCTCATCAGCCCACCCATGGCCTGGATGATGAAGTCGTAACCAGGCCGCTGCGCCAACGGACCGGTCTGCCCAAAGCCGGTGATCGAGCAATACACCAGACGCGGGTTGATACTGGCCAAATCCTCGTAAGCCAGGCCATAGCGGCTCAGGTCACCCACTTTCAGGTTCTCCAGCAGCACGTCGCTGACCGCCGCCAGCTCGCGCACCAGCGCCTGCCCCTCGGGCCGGGTAAAGTCCACCGTCACCGATTTCTTGCCGCGGTTGGTGGCAAAAAAATAGGCCGCGTCGGACGTGTCCTGCCCGTCCCGGTCTTTCACGTACGGCGGCCCCCACGAGCGCGTGTCGTCGCCGCGACCGGGGCGCTCGATCTTGATCACCTCGGCGCCCATGTCGGCCAGCATCTGGCTGCACCAGGGCCCGGCCAGCACACGCGACAGGTCGAGCACGCGCAGGCCGGCAAGCGGTCCTGCCATGCTTCCTTCCATCAGGCGCGCTCCAGGATCACGGCCAGGCCCTGCCCCACGCCGATACACAGGCTGACCACCGCGTAGCGGCCACCGCCAGTGGCAAGCTGGCGCGCCGCGGTCAGCGCCAGGCGCGCGCCCGACGCGCCCAGTGGATGGCCGATGGCGATGGCGCCACCGTTGGGATTGACGCGGGCGTCATCGAAAGGCAGTTCCAGCAGCTTCAGGCAGCCGAGCACCTGCGCCGCGAAGGCCTCGTTGATCTCGATGACGTCCATCTGGTCCAGACTCAGCCCCGCACGCTGCAAGGCCTTGGGAATGGCCAGCGCCGGGCCGATGCCCATCACGCGCGGCGCCACGCCCACGGCGGCGCCGGCCAGCACGCGCGCCAGGGGTTTGATGCCCAGCCGCTCGCCCAGCGCCCGGCTGCCCACCAGCAGCGTCGCTGCGCCATCGTTGATCCCGGAGGCATTACCGGCCGTGGTCACGCCGTCCGCACTCAACGGCCGCAGTTTGGCCAGCGACTGGGCGGTGCTTTGCGGGCGCGGGTGCTCGTCGGCGCTGACCACGACCGGCGGCGCCTTGCCGCCGCCGGGCACCGCGACGGGCGTGACCTCTTCCGCAAACAGGCCTTCCGCCAATGCCCGCGCGTAACGGGCCTGCGACCGCGCCGCGTAGGCATCGGCGTCTTCGCGGCTGATTCCGAATTCGGTCGCCACGTTGTCGGCGGTCTGCGCCATGCTGTCGTCGCCATATTCGGCGCTGATGCGCGGGTTCGGAAAGCGCGCGCCGATGGCCGAATCGAACACCTTGAAGTCGCGACTGAAGGCCTGTTCGGCCTTGCCGACCACGAACGGCGCCCGGCTCATGCTCTCCACGCCGCCGGCCAGGTACAGCTCGCCCTCGCTACAGGTGATGGCGCGCGCCGCATCCAGCACCGCCGCCAGCCCGGACGAGCACAGGCGATTGATGGTCTGCCCCGGTACGGTTTCTCCCAGACCCGACAGCAGGGCCACGTGCCGCGCCACGTTGCGCGCGTCCTCGCCGGCCTGGCAGGTACAGCCCAGCAGCAGGTCCTCGACCGGCGCACCGGCCAGGCCGTAGCGGTCCAGCACCGCGCGCGTCACCTGCGCAGCCAGATCGTCCG
>NZ_JBFIII010000072.1 GCF_041601295.1 Immundisolibacter sp. | reverse complement strand
GAGATGGTGATGCCGGGGGACAATGTGAACCTGCAGGTGTCGCTGATCACGCCGATTGCGATGGATGACGGCCTGCGGTTTGCGATCCGCGAAGGTGGCCGTACCGTGGGCGCCGGTGTCGTCGTCAAGGTGATTGAGTAACCGTCATGGCCGGCCAAAAGATTCGTATTCGTTTGAAATCCTTCTCGCACCAGTTGATCGACAAATCGGCGCGCGAGATCGTGAATACCGCAAAACGCACTGGCTCACGGGTACACGGGCCGATCCCGTTGCCGGTGAAAATTGAGCGATTCACCCTGCTGCGCTCGCCGCACAAGGACAAGGATTCGCGTGATCAGTTCGAGATTCGCACCCATAAGCGGTTGATGGACATCATCGATCCGACCGAAAAGACCGTTGACGCGCTGATGAACCTCGACCTCGCCGCTGGCGTGGACGTACATATCAAGTTGAGCTGATGGCGCACACCGCGCTGTGATTCGCGCGGTGAATCAGCGGATTTAGCTAACAGGCAAGGAAACCAGGCATGGCCATTGGTTTGGTAGGCCGCAAATGCGGCATGACACGAATTTTCACGCCAGACGGCGCCGGCGTACCGGTGACCGTGATTGACGTGTCCGGTAATCGCGTGGTGCAGGTGCGCAGTGGCGAGGTAGACGGCTATCGCGCAGTGCAGGTTGCCCGTGGCAGCAAGCGTGTGGCATTGGTCAACAAGTCACTGACCGGGCACTACGCCAAGGCAGGCGTTGAGCCAGGCAGTAGCCTGAATGAGTTGCGTCTGCCAGAAGGCGAAGGTGATGAATTCACGGTCGGCACGACGCTGACCGCCGATCAGTTCGAAGTCGGCCAGAAAGTGAACGTGACCGGCGTTACCCGTGGCCAGGGCTTTTCGGGCACCGTGCGGCGCTGGGGCTTTCGCGGTGGTGACGCTACGCACGGCAATTCCCTGTCGCACCGTGCGCCCGGTTCCATTGGCCAGAACCAGACCCCCGGTCGCGTGTTTCCGGGCAAGAAGATGGCCGGGCAAATGGGCAATGTGCAGCGCACGCAACGCAACCTTGAAGTTATCCGGGTTGACGTCGAGCGCGGTCTTTTGCTGGTTAAAGGTGCTGTACCGGGCGCTGAAGGTGGTGAAGTGATCGTGCGCGCGACCGCGACTGGCCGGCGCGGGGGTGCGTGAGATGGAATTACCAGTGACCGCAGTGGACGGCACCGCCAGCAGCGTCACGCTTGCCGACGAAGTGTTTGACCGTCCGTACAACGAAGGCTTGGTACATCAGTTGGTGGTGGCTTTCATGGCCAACGGCCGCCAGGCTGACGCCAAACAGAAAACCCGCAGCGAAGTGCGCGGTGGCGGCCGCAAACCGTGGAAGCAAAAGGGCAGTGGTCGGGCTCGCGCCGGCAGTATCCGCAGCCCCCTGTGGCGCGGTGGTGGCAAGATATTCCCGGGTGGCGGCGAGAACTACTCGCAAAAGCTCAACAAGAAGATGTATCGCGTCGGCATGCGCAGCATTTTCTCGGAACTGCTGCGGCTGGGTCGCCTGCAACTGGTCGATGGTTTCCCACTGGAAGCTCCCAAGACGCGGGCACTTGTTGGACGCCTGGCCGAGCTCGAAATTCCGGCCGGCAATCTGTTGCTGGTGGTCGACGAGCTGAGCGCAGAACTCGCCCTGGCCTCGCGCAACCTGGTGGGTGTCGAGGCCTGTGAAGTACAGGACCTGAATCCCTTGGCTTTGATCTGGGCCGAGCGCGTGGTGTTGACCCCCGACGCGGTGCGTGCAGTGCAGGAGTGGTTGCAGTGAACGAAGCAAGACTGTTCAGCATCATTCGTGCGCCGCACATTTCTGAAAAGAGCACGCAGATGGCGGAAAAACACCGCCAGATAGTGTTTCGGGTGGCGCTTGACGCCAGCAAGGATGAAATCAAGGCTGCGGTTGAGCACGCCTTTTCGGTGAAGGTCGAAGCGGTGCGCACCTTGCGTGTCAAGGGCAAGCCAAAGCGCCAGGGCCGGCGCCAGGATTGGAAGAAGAGCTACGTCACGCTCGCCCCGGGTCACGACATCGACTTCACCGGCGCGGCTTGACGGCGACTTAGGAAGGCTGGAAAACGTATCATGGCATTAGTCAAGAAAAAGCCGACTTCCCCGGGCCGCCGCTTCGTGGTGAGCGTGGTGACCGAAGGCCTGCACAAGGGTGCTCCGTATGCGCCGCTGGTGGTTGCCAAGCAGCGTACCGGCGGACGTAATAACACTGGTCGTATCACCACCCGGCACCAGGGCGGAGGCCACAAGCAGAATTACCGGGTGATTGACTTCCGGCGCGACAAGGACGGCATTCCGGCCCGTGTCGAGCGCCTGGAGTACGACCCCAATCGCAGCGCCCACCTGGCCCTGTTGCTCTACGCCGACGGTGAACGGCGTTACATCATCGCGCCCAAAGGCGTGGTCGCTGGCAATCGGCTGATGTCCGGGCCACAGGCACCCATCGAACCGGGTAATACCTTGCCGTTGAGCAGCGTTCCGGTCGGTAGCACAGTGCATTGCGTGGAACTCAAGGCGGGCAAGGGCGCCCAGATTGCGCGCAGCGCCGGTACCTCGGTGCAGTTCCTGGCGCGTGAGGGCGATCAGGTCACGCTACGTCTGAAATCGGGCGAGATTCGCCGCGTGGCGGCCAATTGCCGGGCCACGCTGGGTGAAGTTGGCAATGCCGAGCATTCGCTGCGCTCGCTCGGCAAGGCAGGCGCCGCGCGTTGGCGTGGCGTGCGTCCGACGGTACGCGGCGTCGCCATGAATCCGGTCGATCACCCACACGGTGGCGGCGAGGGCCGCACCTCGGGTGGCCGCCATCCGGTCACCCCCTGGGGTGTGCCGACCAAGGGTCACAAGACCCGCAAGAACAAACGCACGACCAGTCAGATCGTGCGCCGGCGCAGCGCCAAATAAGGCAAGTACGGAGCCATCCTCGTGCCCAGATCCGTAAAGAAAGGACCGTTCATCGACCTGCATTTGTTGCACAAGGTCGAGCAGACAGTAGCCACCGGTACGCGCAAGCCGATCAAGACCTGGTCGCGCCGCTCTACCGTGCTGCCCGACATGGTCGGGTTGACCATTGCCGTGCATAACGGCCGGCAGCACGTGCCGGTTTTGGTCAACGAGAACATGGTCGGGCACAAGCTTGGCGAGTTCGTGCCAACGCGGACTTACCGCGGGCATGTCGCTGACCGCAAGACGCGCTGAGGCGAGTATGGAAACTTTTGCATTGATGCGAAATGCCCACATTTCGGCCCAGAAGAGTCGTTTGGTTGCCGATCAGGTACGCGGATTGCCTGTTGACAAGGCGCTGCAACTGCTCAGGTTCAGCACCAAGAAAGCAGCGCATCTGGTAAAAAAAGTGGTCGAATCAGCGATCGCGAACGCCGAGCACAATGACGGTGCCGACGTGGATGAGCTGCGTATCGCAGCCGTGTGCGTGGACGAGGGGCCGTCGTTGAAGCGCTTCCATGCCCGTGCACGCGGGCGGGGTAACCGCATCACCAAACGAACCTGTCACATCAAGGTCGTCGTCAGCGACCAGAAAAAGGCCAAGGGCTAAGGGGCGCACATGGGTCAGAAAGTTCACCCCACCGGCATACGGCTGGGGATAGTCAAGGATCACACCTCGCGCTGGTACGCGCAGGGGCGCGCGTACGCTGCCAATCTGAACACGGATCTGGCGGTGAGGGCACTGCTGCGCAAGCAGCTGGCGCACGCCTCGGTCAGTCGTATCGACATTGAGCGGCCGGCGCAAAACGCCCGCGTGGTCATCCACACGGCGCGTCCGGGCATTGTCATCGGTAAGAAAGGTGACGACATCGAGAAGCTGCGCAAGCTGGTCGGTGAGCGTATGGGTATTCCGGTCCACATCAGTGTGGAAGAGATTCGCCGCCCGGAACTGGATGCCTATCTGGTAGCCGAGAGCGTGGCCCAGCAGCTCGAGCGGCGGATCATGTTCCGGCGCGCCATGCGCCGGGCGGTAACCAATGCCATGCGTTTGCATGCCCAGGGGATCCGAATCAACGTCGGGGGCCGTTTGAATGGCGCCGAAATCGCGCGCAGCGAGTGGTACCGGGAAGGCCGGGTACCACTGCATACCTTTCGCGCGAACATTGATTACGGCACCGCGGAAGCCAAGACCACCTACGGCATCATCGGCGTGAAGGTGTGGATTTATAAGGGCGACGGGGCGGAGGCAGCCGAAGGCGCCGCCGCCAACGCGCCAGCCGTCTGACGTAGCGGGGCGCAGCATGTTGCAACCTAAGCGGACTAAATTCCGCAAACAATTCAAAGGCCGCAACCGGGGTTTGGCCCTGGTTGGCAATAGCGTGAGCTTTGGCGAGTTCGGACTGAAGGCAATCACGCGCGGGCGCATTACCGCCCGTCAGATTGAGGCGGCGCGGCGCGCTATCAGCCGTCACGTTCGTCGTGGCGGCAAGATATGGATTCGCATCTTCCCGGACAAGCCAATTTCCAAGAAACCCCTGGAAGTGCGCATGGGCAAGGGGAAGGGCGCGGTCGAGTATTGGGTCGCCGAAGTGAAGCCCGGTAAGGTGTTGTACGAAATGGAAGGTGTGGACGAGACGGTCGCCCGTGAGGCGCTGGCCCTGGCGGCAGCCAAGCTGTCGGTACGTACCACCTTTGTTAAACGAGGGCTGGCAGCGTGAACGTGGCAGAGATGCGCGGTAAAACCGCGGTGGAACTGAACCAGAAGCTGACCGAGTTGCATCGTGAGCACCTGAACCTGCGCGTTCAGCGGGCCACCGGGCAACTGGCCAACGCATCGCGGTTTCGCGCCTTGCGGCGCGAGGTAGCGCGCGTTATGACGATTCTTAACGAACAGGCTTCGCGGGCAAGCGCATGAGTGAAAAGCAGGATATCCGTCGCACGGTGGTCGGCCGGGTGGTGAGCGACAAGATGCAAAAATCCATCAGCGTGCTGGTGGAGACGCGTGAGCAACATCCGATCTATAAAAAGTACGTTCGCCGCTCGAGCAGGTTCCATGCGCACGATGCCTCCGACGAGGGACGCATCGGTGATCTGGTGCGAATCGAGGAGTGCCGTCCGATTTCCAAGACCAAGACCTGGCGTCTGGTCGAGGTGATCGAGCGCGTGGCCGGCTGAGCACCCAGTAAAGAGACATTGTCATGATCCAGATGCAAAGCCACCTTGATGTGGCGGATAACAGTGGCGCCCGGCGCGTGATGTGCATCAAGGTGCTTGGGGGCTCCAAGCGCCGCTACGCCAATGTTGGCGATGTTATTCGCGTCAGCATCAAGGACGCTATCCCGCGTGGCCGGGTGAAGAAAGGTGAGGTGTACCGGGCCGTGGTGGTGCGTACGGTCAGCGGGGTGCGCCGCAGCGATGGATCGAAGATTCGCTTCGATAGCAACGCCGTGGTGTTGCTCAATAACCAGGGCGCGCCGATTGGCACCCGTATTTTTGGGCCGGTGACGCGCGAACTGCGCACCGAGCAGTTCATGCGTCTGGTGTCCCTGGCACCGGAAGTGCTGTGAGGGCGGACGATGCGCAAGATTAAACGGGGTGACGAAGTCATCGTGATCACCGGTCGCGACAAGGGCAAGCGCGGCCAGGTGGTGCGCATGGCTGGGGCCGAGAAATTGGTGGTCGAAGGCATTAACGTGGTCAAGAAGCACGTCAAGCCAAACCCGACGCAAGGTCAGCCTGGGGGCATTCTGGAGAGGGAAATGCCGTTGCAGGTGTCCAACGTCGCCTATTACAACAAGGCCACGGAACGTGCCGACCGTATCGGGTTCCGGGTGCTGGAAGACGGGCGCAAGGTGCGCTTTACCAAATCCAACGGCGAGGTGATCGACTGAGGTCGGTCAAGGCACATGAACAGGCTGGAACAGCATTACAAAGAAGTGGTTGTGCCCCGATTGCAGGCAGAACTGGGGATCGACAACATCATGTCGGTACCGCGCTTGGTCAAAATCACCCTCAACATGGGTGTTGGCGAAGCAGCAGCGGACAAAAAGGCCCTGGACGCGGCGCTCGCGGATATGACTTTGATCACCGGCCAGAAGCCGTTGACGACCCGGGCTCGCAGGGCGGTCGCGAGTTTCAAGATTCGCGAGGGCATGCCCATCGGTTGCAAGGTGACCCTGCGCCGCCAACGCATGTATGAGTTCCTGGATCGTTTTATCAGTATCGCGGCGCCGCGTATTCGCGATTTTCGCGGCCTGTCGCCGCGTGGATTCGATGGACGCGGCAACTACAGCGTTGGCTTGACCGAGCAGATCATCTTTCCCGAGATCGACTACGACAAGATCGACAAAGTGCGTGGGCTCGACGTTTCGATCGGCACCACCGCACTGAATGACGAGCATGGCCGGGCATTGCTGGCAGCGTTCAATTTTCCGTTCCGAGCCTGAGGGCGTAAGCGTGGCAAAGACTTCCGTGATCAATCGCAATGAAAAACGGGCCTTGCTGGTGCGTAAATACGCAGCGCGGCGGGCGGTGCTCAAGACTGCCGCCTCGAACATCAAGCTGTCCGAGGACGAGCGCATGGCCGCGCAGATGGCGCTGCAAAAGCTGCCCCGGGACTCAAGCACGGTGCGGCTGGTCAGTCGCTGTCAGGCGACCGGTCGGGCGCATGGTGTTTATCGTAAGTTTGGCTTGGCGCGCAGCAAGTTGCGCGAAGCCTCCATGCGCGGCGATGTGCCGGGCATGGTCAAGGCCAGCTGGTAAGGTGGAAGCACGCGTATGACCATCATGGATCCAATCGCCGACATGCTGACGCGGGTACGAAATGCGCTGCAGCGGCGTCATGCCGAAGTTGCAATGCCCTCCTCGAAGCTGAAGCTGTCGCTGGCGGCGGTGTTCAAGGCGGAAGGCTACATCAGTGATTTCGCCGTGACCGAGCGTGACGGGCGGCCGATTTTGACGATTACTCTGAAATACGCCGAGGGCAAACCGGCGATTCAAAGCCTGCGCCGGGCGAGCCGCCCGGGGCTTCGCATGTATCGCGGCAAGGATGAATTGCCCCGCGTCCTGGGCGGTTACGGCGTGGCCATCGTGTCAACGGCCCAGGGTGTGATGTCCGACCGGGCAGCGCGCCGCGCTGGTGTGGGCGGTGAAGTGTTGTGCCTGGTTGCCTGACGGATAACGATCATGTCTAGAGTTGCAAAAAGCCCCATTCCGTTGCCTAAAGGCGTGGAAGTGGCGGTGTCGGATGCCAGCGTGCAAGTCAAGGGTCCCAAGGGAACCCTGACCCAGGCCTTGCATCACGACGTTGAAGTCAGCGCCACCGATGGTGTGGTGAATGTCGCGGCCCGTGAGGAGTCGACGGGTGCATGGGCGCAGGCCGGCACCGCGCGCGCTTTGATCAGCAACATGGTCAAGGGCTGCAGCGAGGGTTTTGCGCGCACGCTGGATTTGGTCGGTGTCGGTTACCGGGCGCAGATGAAGGGGCCCATGCTGAGCATCGCGGTCGGTTATTCGCACCCGGTGGAAATGGCGGTACCCGAAGGTCTACAGGTGGAAACGCCGACGCAGACCCAGATTGTGGTTCGCGGGTCCGATCGGCAGCGGGTCGGCCAGTTGGCGGCCAACATCCGCTCAGTGCGTCCGCCGGAGCCGTACAAGGGTAAGGGAATTCGTTATTCCGATGAAGTCGTGGTCCGTAAAGAGACCAAGAAGAAGAAGTAATCGGTAGCTGCAGGTGGCGGGTATGGAAAAGAAACTGAAACGTCAGCGGCGCGGTCGCGCGACGCGGGCACAAATTCGAAAGCTGGGCGCGACACGGCTGTGCGTACACCGCACGCCGCAACACACCTATGCGCAGGTGATAGATGCCAGCGGGGGCAAGGTACTGGCCGCGGCCAGCACGCTGGAGAAGGATTTGCGTGGGCAGCTTGCTGGCTATGCCGGCAATGTTGAAGCGGCGCGCCTTATCGGGCGTGTGATTGCCGAGCGCGCACGGCTGGCCGGGGTGGTGAAAGTCGCCTTTGATCGCAGCGGGTTTATGTATCACGGTCGGGTTAAAGCCTTAGCGGACGCCGCCCGCGAAGCCGGCCTCGAGTTCTAGGAGCTAACCATGGCCCGTCCAGAAACATACGAAACAAATGATATCCAGAAGCTCATCAACGTCCGTCGCGTGGCCAAAGTGGTCAAGGGTGGGCGCCAGTTTGGCTTCGCCGCGTTGACCGTGGTCGGCGATGGCGACGGTCGGGTGGGCTTCGGACAGGGCAAGGCACGCGAGGTGCCCGTCGCCATCCAGAAAGGCATGGAAGCGGCCCGGCGCAATATGGTCCGGGTGCCGTTGAATGGCGGGACGCTGTACTACGCAATCATGGCCACTCACGGTGCGGCCAGGGTTTACATGCAGCCTGCGTCGGAAGGCACGGGCATCATCGCCGGTGGCGCCATGCGCGCGGTTTTCGAAGCCCTCGGTGTGCGCGATGTGCTGGCCAAATGCATCGGCACCACCAATCCGGTCAACGTCGTGATGGCGACCGTGATGGGGCTGACCGGCATGGAATCGCCGGACGCCATCGCCATGCGCCGTGGGCTGAGCGTGGAAGAGCTGCTGGCATGAGTACCCCAGACGGCAAGAAAGTCAGGGTGACCTTGGTGCGCAGCCGCTCCGGCCGCGGCCGGGTGCACGAGGCCTGCGTCGCCGGGCTCGGCCTGCGTCGCATCGGCAGCCAGGCAGAGCTTGAAGACACGCCCGCGGTACGCGGCATGATCAACAAGGTCGCATATTTGCTCAAGGTGGAGGAAGTCTGATGCGTCTCGACACTTTGAGTCCGGCCGATGGCTCCCGTACCGTACGTCGACGTGTGGGTCGTGGCATAGGTTCCGGCCTTGGCAAGACGGCTGGCCGAGGCCACAAGGGCCAGCACGCGCGCTCGGGCGGGTATCACCGCCTGGGTTTTGAAGGCGGCCAGATGCCTTTGCAGCGGCGCTTGCCCAAACGCGGATTCAACTCCGCCAAGGCCCGTGACAGCGCCGAAGTCCGGCTGTCCGAGCTACGACTGGTGCAGGCCGAGGTCATAGATCTTGACGCGCTGAAACTCGCCGGCATTGTTCCGGCGCGCACCAAGCGGGCCAAGGTCATTCTGTCTGGCGACGTAGAAGGGGCTGTGCGGCTGAAGGGCGTATCGGTTACCGCCGGCGCGCGGTTGTGCATTGAGCAGGCCGGCGGGAGCATTGAAGAAGCCTGATGGCCACGCGCGGCGTTAACCCGGCTGCGCTAGGCGGCCTCGGCAAGTTCGCCGAGTTGCGGCGGCGGCTGTTCTTTGTCCTGGGTGCCCTGGTGGTGTTCAGGCTGGGTGCGCACGTGCCTGTGCCAGGCATCAACCCGCAAGCGCTGGCGGCCATGTTCGACGCGCAGCGCGGCACTGTATTCGATATGTTCAATATGTTCTCGGGCGGCGCCCTGGAGCGGTTTTCGATCTTTGCCCTGGGGGTGATGCCCTATATCTCGGCGTCGATCATCGTGCAGCTGCTCAGCAGCGTGATGCCGAAACTGGAAGAGTTAAAAAAGGAAGGCGCCGCGGGTCGGCGTAAACTGACGCAATACACGCGTTATGGCACCGTTGTACTGGCGACTTTCCAGGGGCTCGGTATCGCTATCGCGCTGGAGAGTCAGAGCGCGAACGGTATGTCGGTGGTGATTGACCCCGGCATGGCGTTTCGCCTGATTACTATCAGCACTCTGGTTGCGGGTAGCATGTTTTTGTTGTGGCTGGGTGAACAGGTGACCGAGCGCGGCATTGGTAACGGCATTTCACTGATCATTTTTGCTGGTATCGTTGTCGGATTGCCCAGTGCCTTTGCCGGCACCCTGGAATTGGTGAGTACGGGCGAGCTGGGCGGCGCGGTGGTGCTGTTGTTGCTCGTGGTGGTTGTGGCGGTGACGGCGTTCGTGGTGTTCGTCGAGCGCGGGCAACGGCGTATTACCGTGAATTACGCACAGCGCCAACAGGGCGGGCGCACTTATGGCGCGCAGACCAGCCATTTGCCGCTGAAGATCAATATGGCGGGCGTGATTCCGGCGATTTTCGCTTCCAGCATCTTGCTGTTTCCGTCGACCCTGGCCAGCTGGGCTGGCAGCAGTGGCGGAGCCTGGTCGTGGTTGCGCCATATCACCACGGCCTTGTCGCCGGGTCAGCCTTTGTATGTGGTGGCTTATGCGGCCAGTATTGTGTTTTTCTGTTTTTTTTACACCGCTGTGGTGTTCAACCCCAAGGATACGGCGGACAACCTGAAGCGCTCAGGGGCGTTCTTGCCGGGCATTCGGCCAGGGGAACAGACCGCGCGTTACATAGACAACGTGGTCTCTCGCTTGACAGTGGCAGGCGCCGCCTATATCGCGCTGGTCTGTTTGCTTCCGGAGTTTTTGATTGTGTACTGGCACGTGCCGTTTTACTTTGGCGGCACTTCGTTGCTGATCGTAGTGATAACGATCATGGACTTCATGGCGCAGGTGCAAACCCACGTTATGAGTCACCAGTACGAGGGCCTGCTGAAAAAGGCCAACCTCAAGGGTGGAGGCACCGGCGGTTTGTTCGGTGCCCGCTAGTTTGGAGTCACGAAAGTGAAAGTACGCGCATCGGTAAAAAGGCTGTGCCGCAATTGCAAGATCATTCGGCGCAAGGGCGTGGTTCGAGTGATTTGCGTCGAGGCCCGGCATAAGCAACGGCAGGGCTGAGGGTGCTGATGTACCCGCAGACGGATTTTGGAGTTTGGTGAATGGCTCGTATCGCTGGCATAAATATTCCGGACAATAAGCACACGCGGATCGCGTTGCGTTCGATCTACGGCATCGGGGCGACCCGGGCGCTGGAGATCTGCGTGGCGGCTGAAATCGAGCCCGCGCGGCGCATCCGTGATCTGGATGAGACTCAGATCGAGGCACTGCGTCGCGAGATCGGCAAGCTCACGGTCGAGGGAGACCTGCGGCGCGAGCTGCAGATGAACATCAAGCGCCTGATGGACCTTGGCACTTATCGGGGGCTGCGGCATCGACGCGGCTTGCCGGTGCGCGGTCAGCGCACCCGCACCAATGCTCGCACCCGCAAGGGACCGCGCAAGCCCATTCGCAAGTAATCGCAAGCAGGATCGCCCATGGCCAAGCCTAACAGTACGAAAACGCGCAAGCGCGTAAAGAAGAACGTGTCCGAGGGAGTCGCGCATGTGCACGCCTCTTTCAACAACACCATCGTGACGATCACGGACCGCCAGGGCAACGCCCTGGCGTGGGCCACGGCTGGCTCCTGCGGCTTCAAGGGCTCGCGCAAAAGCACGCCATTCGCGGCCCAGGTGGCCGCCGACCGTGCCGGCACCAAGGCACAGGAATTTGGCGTCAAGAGCCTGGATGTGGTGGTGAACGGTCCTGGGCCGGGTCGTGACTCCGCCGTGCGCTCCTTGAATTCCGGTGGCTTCAAGATCCTGAGCATCACCGACGTGACGCCGATGCCGCATAACGGTTGTCGGCCACCGAAGAAGCGCCGCGTCTGAGTACGGCAAGCCGTCACACGGCAAGTCTTGCAGGATAGGGCAACGCCGCACCGGTCGCGTTGCTGCCAGTGGCCCAGTCGCGCCGAGGGTGCGATGGAGTTGAAACCGGGGTGAGTCAAGAGAGGCTGTTTCAGCAAGCCAGTTTTATAAGATAGTCAACGCAGCGAGCGTGTTTAACCATGCAGTCATCCGTATATGAATTTCTAAAGCCCAAGCTCGTTAAAGTCGAGCGACTTTCGCCAGTGCGCTCCAAAGTAACGCTGGAACCGCTGGAACGGGGTTTTGGTCACACTCTGGGCAACGCCCTGCGGCGGGTGATGTTGTCGTCCCTGCCCGGCGCGGCGATCACCGAGGTGCAGATCGACGGCGCCTTGCACGAGTTCACCACGCTGGAAGGCATGCAGGAGGACGTGATTGAACTGCTGCTGAACCTCAAGGGCGTGGCGGTGCGCCTGGAGGGTCGCGATGAGGCAACCGTGCGTCTGTCCAAGAAGGGCCCTTGCGTGGTCACGGCCGCGGATATCGAAGTCAGCCACGATGTGGAAGTGGTGAATAAGGACTTGTATCTGGCCACCCTGACCAAGGCAGGCAAGCTTGAGATGACGCTGACGGTGAGGGTCGGGCGTGGTTACGAGCCCGCTGTCGTAGCGGACGACGGCGACGAACTGCCGTCCATCGGCAGCCTGCGGCTGGATGCCTTGTACAGCCCGGTACGTCAGGTGAGCTACAGCGTTGAGGCGGCTCGCGTAGAGCAACGCACCGATCTGGACAAACTGGTGATCGATATCGAGTCAAACGGTACCATTGATCCGGAGGAAGCCATTCGTCGCTCGGCCACTATTCTTTACGAGCAGCTCGCCGTATTTGTCGATTTGCAGGGCGGCGCGCTGCTCGGCCGTGACCGTGAGGCGGTTGGCGACATTGACCCGATTCTGGTGCGCCCGGTCGAGGACCTTGAATTGACGGTACGCTCGGCCAATTGCCTCAAAGCCGAGAACATACATTTCATTGGTGACCTGATTCAGCGGGTCGAGGCGGATTTGCTGCGTACACCGAACCTGGGCAAGAAATCTCTCAACGAGATCAAGGAAACCCTCGCCCGGCACGGTTTGTCGTTGGGGATGCGGCTTGAGAACTGGCCGCCGGCGGACTTGCCAACGCCAACCGAGATGGCGTCCTGACGGACCATTAAACGTAATCGCCAAGAGGTCTTTCAGACATGCGACACAGAAAAGCCGGCCGTAAGCTGGGCCGCAACAGCAGCCATCGGCTGGCAATGTTCAAGAACATGACCACCGCGCTGGTGCGGGAGGAATTGATCCGGACCACCTTGCCCAAGGCCAAGGAGCTGCGGCGGGTGATCGAGCCGCTGATTACCCGCTCGAAAGTCGACACCCTGGCAAACCGGCGCCTCGTTTTCGCCCGCCTGCGCGACAGGGATGCAGTGACCAAGCTGTTCGGGGAGATCGGCCCGCGTTACGCCAGCCGCCCCGGCGGGTATTTGCGTATTCTGAAGTGCGGCTTTCGCACCGGCGACGTGGCGCCCATGGCGTACGTGGAATTGGTGGATCGGCCCGCCAGGGAGCAGGTTGCTGCTGATTGAGCGCGCGGATCCAGCATAAAAAAGCCGGGTATGTCCCGGCTTTTTTATGTCCCCATACCGGGGCAGGCGTTGGCCGGCTTGCTCCGGCGCTAAAGGCAGAGAGGTACACGGCGTAGCGCATGTTCCACGCCGTGCACCTCAGCTGGTCGCTGCGTCAGGTGATGGCTGTCAACAAGCGAAGTCGCCGGCCGGCGGTCACACCAGTCCCAAGTCCTTGATCTTGCCTACCAGGCGCTCGCGGTCGTGCGGGGCCAAGTGCTGCACCGGTGGCTTCATGGGGCCGGTTTTAAGGCCGAGCGTCTCGCACCAGATCTTGATCACGGACATCAGGGACGCGTATGAGGCGGTACGGATCAGAGGGTTCATGAACTCGTCCTCATACAGGTGCCAGATCGGGCGCAGGCTCTTCCAGTCGCTGTATGCCCCCTCCCAGTTGCCGGCGCGCGCCTTGTCCACGTACGAGCGCAGCACCGAGCGCTTGCGGCCGTAAATCAGGTACGAGAACTCGGCGAACAGCACCTGGCCACCCTCGCGCAGGTCGTCCAGATAAAAGTGCTCGGTCGGGTCCGACACGATGAAGTCGTCGCGCAGCTCGCGCCGCAGCAGCAGCGATTCGCCGCGGTTCAGGTTGCCCTGCTTGGTGCAGACCACGGTTTCGATATCGACCAGGCGCTTTAGCAGTTCCAGACCCATCACCTTGCCGGATACCGGCGTACGGTACAGGCAGATGCCCATGTCGCTGCGGTCGGTGATGTACTTGAAGAAGTTGTAGATCTCGTCGTCGCCGCGCAGCTGGGTCATCGGGTTCATCAACTCGGCGCCGGAGAAGCCAAGCTTCTCGACATGCTTGAGCTTGTCCAGGCAGACCTCGGCGCAGGGGTCCAGGATGATGGTCCAAAGATCCGTGCGGCCTTTGACCGCATCAGCGGTGATCTCGTGCAGGCGATACCACCATTCCGGGCGCATGTTCCAGGTCTCGTTGGCAAAGCCGCCGACCACCAGGCCGTTGACGCCCCAGTCAATGTAGGCCTCGATATTCTCGCGAATACCAGCCTCGTCGAGTTCGAAATCCTTGGTCAGCGGCGTGATCGGTGCCGCGTAAAAGTCGCGTACGTGGGCCTTGGCCCAGGGTTTGGCTTCGCTGCGAGTAAATGCGGGCATGGTGTTTCCTCCGGGTGGGTGCTTTTGCTGCCGTCCTTGAGCCAGCGGCTCGGCGGGTCGGTAAAAGATACACTCCCTCGCCGGTTAGAATCGCTTTTTCTCAAACCACCATCCGACATGCACGACCTGCCCACCGGCGCTGACTTCTGGCTGGCGTTACTGCAAATCATTGGCATCGACATTGTCCTGTCGGGCGACAACGCCGTGGTGATCGCCCTGGCATCCCGCGGCTTGCCGCCGGCACAGCGTCGCAAGGCGGTACTGTTGGGTACCGGTGCGGCCATCGCCATGCGCGTGCTGCTGGCTCTGTTGGCGGCTGCGCTCCTCAGCTATCCGGGCCTGAAGCTCGCGGGCGGCATCCTGCTGCTGTGGATCGGTGTTGGCCTGCTGCGTCCGCAGGCCGGCGAGTACGGCCACGGCGGCATGGTCACCACGTCGCTTGGCGGCGCGGTGCGCACCATCCTGGTGGCGGATGTGGCAATGAGTCTGGACAACGTCGTGGGTATCGCCGCCGCCGCCAAGGGCAGCGCGCTGCTGTTGGTTCTGGGGCTTGCCATCAGCATCCCGCTGATTATTTTCAGCAGTGCCGTGCTCCTGCGGGTTATGGACCGCTACCCGGTGATCGTTACCGCGGGCGCTGCGCTGCTGGGCTACGTTGCAGCTCAGATGATGGTTGCCGATCCCTACGTGAGCGACTGGCTGGGCGCGCACCTGCCGGCCATACACTGGCTGGCGCCGATGCTGGGCGCCCTGCTGGTGGTGGCAATTGGCAAGCTGCTGGCCAGGCGCGTGCCAGGAGGGCCGCTACATGAAGTTCCGTTGTCGCCACCCGATGTACCCCGAGAGCATTGAGATATGAAAATCCTGCTGGCGGTTGACGGTTCCGAGCACGCGCTGCGCGCCGCTAATGAGGTGGCGGCTTCAGCCGCGCGCCTGGCCCAGCCCCTTGAGGTGGTGCTGCTCACTGTGCAGCCGCCGGTCGCCTCCGGTCTGGTGCGACGTTTTTTGAGCAAGGAGGCGTTGGACGCCTATTACCGAGACGAAGCGCAGGCGGCCCTGGAACCGGCCACGGGGGTGCTTGCGGCAGCCAAACTGACAGCGGATACGCACGTGGTGGTGGGCCAGGTGGCGCAAACCATCGCCGAGTTCGCCGTCTGCCATGGCTGTGACCAGATTGTGATGGGTACGCGCGGCCTGGGCGGCGTCAAGGGCGCGCTGTTGGGCTCGGTGACCAGTGAGGTGCTGCATCTGACTGCCCTGCCGGTACTGCTGGTGAAGTAGGCGACTGCCCCGAACGCAGGTCGTCGCGAGATGCCCTTGTTGCGTTTGATCGAGCGGAGCCGGCAGGGATGAGCCGGGAAGCGATTCCTGTGTGCAAAGTGCTTTCGTCCGCACCAAACCCCAACGTCGCCAGCGGGACGCCGCTGCAAGTCACGACCTGCGGCCGGCCGACGTCGTAACCGTTATCCCCCGAGAATCGGAGTCGCAGCCCCCGCGTCTCGGCACAAGTGTTTGTGCGCTGCAGCACAACCGACCAGGAACCAAGGATCAGGCACCAGCGTCCTCCAGTAGAGCGCGGGCTCCCCCCACATAGCCTTCTGCGGAGTGTGATGCCGACGGCGGGTGACTGCCCAGCCTAGCGCATACGCCACCCAATCCGCGCTCCGGCCAGGTTGCTGTTCAGCTCCTTGTGGGCTGGCGGCCAGGTGCCAAGCAACTGCTGATCTACCTCAGCCGTGCTTAACCAGGGGGAGTCCCGCGTGCCCAGGGATCGGAGGTTCTCACGGGTGCAGTGTCCTGGCTTCACCCGGCGAGCGACCAGCTACGTGTATTGAGTGTGGTTGACGAATGCCCAGCGCCGCCCGCTGGTCATTACAAGCCTGAAAAATAGTCGCCGGCCTCCCTTCAGCTTGCGCCATTGATGTCGATACGACGTCCCCCCGGTTTTGAGTAGCACGGCGATTTGGAGTCCAATCCCACCTGACCAGGAGATTGGACGTGAAGAAGCGGTTTTCCGAAGAGCAGATCATTGGCTTCCTGCGTGAAGCCGACGCCGGCATGGCGGTCAAGG
>NZ_JBFIII010000071.1 GCF_041601295.1 Immundisolibacter sp. | reverse complement strand
GGGTCGACGGTCTGGAGCACCTGGATGCCGCTCTGGCCGCTGGCAAGGGCGTGCTGCTGGCGACAGCGCATATCGGCGGCTGGACGCTGCTGCCGCGATATCTGAACGAACGTGGTTGCGTTACCGGATCCCTGCTGCGCCTGCCGAGTAACCCGGTTGCACACGCCGCGCAAGCCGCGGCGGTCTCTCGCATGGGTCTGACCTTCTACAACACGCCGCTGAGCCGTGACAATGCGCATGCCTGCCTGAAACTGCTGCGCAGTAATGGCATTCTGTTTATCGTTGCGGACCGCCGTTCGAACGACGTTAAAGTCGATTTCCTGGGTCAGCCGGCCTGGTGCGCCACCGGTACCGCATCATTGCACCTGCGTACCGGTGCAGCCATTGTGCCGGCATACGCCGTGCGCGCCGGCACTGGCCACCGGCTGGTGTTCGAGCCAGCCCTGGAACCGCTGGCGAGCGGTGATCGCAAGGCCGACGAACTGGCTATTACGGCGCAGTTGCACCGGATATTCGGTGGCTGGATTCGCCAGCACCCAGAGCAATGGATGTGGAACCATAATCGATGGCGGCCACGTCGCCACGAGATGAGAGGTTAAGACGATATGAACATTGCCCATGAACTGCTGATCGCCGCCGATGCCTGGCCGGCCAGTAGCGCGATTTATTTCAACGATGAGGTTGTGAGTTTCGGGCTGCTGGCACAGCGCGCCGGTCGCTGGCAGTCCGGCTTGGCGGAGCTCGGCGTGAAGGCCGGCGACCGGGTTGCCATGCTGCTGCCCAATGGCCCCGAGTTTGCGTACGGCTACTACGCTACCGTGGCGCTGGGGGCGGTGTTCGTGCCGCTCGATCCGGTGCTCAAGGCCGACGAATTGGCCGAGATTCTGGACGACTTGCAGCCGGTACTGCTGGTGGCAGCCGGCAACCTGGAAGGGCCGGCGCGAGAAGCCCTGAACGTCAAGCAGCAGCAGTTGCGAGTGGTTACAACGGGCGATGTTGAACAGACCGGCCGCGATAGTCCGCTGGCTCCCGAGCCAATCGACGGGCGCGTCGTCACCGCCGTGGTGCTCTATACCTCGGGCACCGTGGGTGGCCCCAAAGGCGTGGCTCTGAGCCACGATGCCCTGACGTATTCCGAAATTGCCATGGTCGAGACCTATGCGGTTGGACCATCGGATGTGTACGGGCTGGCGGTGCCGATGTCGCACATTTCCGGCCCGATGCTGCTGGGCGTCTGCATGCACAGCGGCATGGCGCTGCTGCTGTTTGAGCGTTTCTCGCCGCAGCGCTTCCTGGACGATGCCGACCGGCATCGCATGACAATTGCCCATATGGTGCCGCCGATGGCCAATGCGCTGTTGCATAACCGCGGCGAGCACAAACTGGGAACGCTCAAATACCTGTGTACCTTCGGCATGACCGCCTCGCCGGAAATGCTGCACCAGTTCCATGCGCGCTTTCCGCATGTCGGCCTGTCATCCGGTTATGGCCTGACCGAAACCGGGCCGCTGGTGGTGCTCGGTCCGGCGGTGTTCCCCGCGGACAAATTCGGCGCCGTTGGCCAACGTCTGCCCTATGCACAGGTGCGCATCGTCGACGACGACGGTCAGGAGGTGCCGGCCGGCGGCAGCGGCGAGGTGTGGTTGTCCGGGCCGAGCCTGATGCAGGGTTACTGGCGGCGCCCGGCGTTGACCGCCGAGATGATGGCGGATGGCTGGTTTCGCACCGGGGACATCGGCATGTTCGACGCCGATGGCTACTTGTGGATACAGGGTCGCAAGAAGGACGTCATCAACGTGGCCGGCCTCAAGGTGTATGCGCCCGAGGTCGAGGATGCGATTTACAAGCATCCGCAGGTGGCCGAGGTAGCGGTAATTGGCATCACCGGCGGCCTGAAGGGCGAGGCGGTGAAGGCCGTGGTGGTGCCCAAGCTCGGCGCCACGCTGACCGCCAACGACATTGTGTCCCATTGTCGCGGTCTGCTCGCCGACTACAAGGTGCCTCGCCAGGTGGATATCCGTGAGGAGCCCCTGCCCCGTTCGCGTACCGGCAAGATCAACAAGGAAGCGCTTAAAACGGCCTAGGTCGGGGCGTTGTCGGCCGGTAATCGCATCAGCACATGCGCGATGCCGGCTTCGGGAAATTCCTCGCCCTCGGCGATAAACCCGCTGGCTTCATAAAAGCCGCGTGCATGCGTTTGCGCGTGCAGGTACAGATCGCCCATGCCCAGTTTGCGTGCTAGCCGAACCGCTGCCACCAGCAGCTCGCGGCCTATTCCTCGTCGGCGTGCGCGGCGCAGCACCGCCAGCCGGCCGATGTGAGCATCCACGAGCAGCCGCACGCAGCCGATCGGCAGGCCCGCACCATCGCACGCCAGCAAATGCCAAGCTCCGGCATCCCGGCCATCAAGCTCCAGCGTCTCGGCGACGCCCTGTTCTTCGACGAATACTGCGCGGCGAACGGCCAGCAATTCTGCCGAGTGTTCCGGCCAGCGGACCTGGCTAACGGTGTAGGGCGGCATTGGCGTATCGGGCTGGGTTGTTAAACTGGCCGCCATTCAAGCACGAAGCGAACAGCATCTCCCATGGTTCTCAAACTCAGCGTCACCGACCAGTCCCCCATACATGAGGGCGGACGACCGTCGCGTGGCCCGCACGACAGCTTGCGCCTGGCGCAGGCCTGCGAGCGCTTCGGCTACCACCGTTACTGGCTGGCCGAGCACCACAATACGCCTGGCTACGCCGGTCCGTGCCCGGAAATCCTGATCGGCCACATCGCCGCCCATACGCGGCGCATTCGGGTCGGCAGCGGCGGCATCATGCTGCCGCACTACCCACCGTACAAGGTCGCCGAGACCTTCCGCATGCTGGAAGTGCTCTATCCGGGTCGCATCGACCTGGGACTTGGGCGTGCGCCGGGTGGCGACGGTCAGGCCACGGCGGCCCTGGCCTACCCGCGCCAGCCGATCAACTCAGATCTTTACCCGCGTCAGGTGTTCGACCTGATGGGCTACCTGAACAACGACCTGCCGGCGCAGCATCCGTTTCACGGCATTCGGCTGGTACCAGACGACGGCGGCGTGCCGCAGTTCTGGATGCTCGGCTCCAGCGGCGGCAGCGCCGAGGTGGCTGGCCAGCTCGGCAGCGGTTTTGTGCTGGCGCTGTTCATTGGTACCCACGCCCGCTCGCCGGCCATCATTGAGGCTTATCGGCAGGCCTTCCAGCCTTCGAAAAGTCTTCAGCGATCCCGCCACATGATCGCCGTCGCAGCGGTTTGCGCACCGACACGGGACGAAGCCCTGCGCATCGCCAGCACGCGCAGTATGTGGATCCATCAGGCATTGGCGCGTGGCCGGATCATCGACCTGCCAACTCCTGACGAAGCCGAGCGCCTGCAGGCGGCGATGGGGCCGGCCGAACGGGCGCAGTATCAACAGGTGCTCGAGCACTCGGTGATCGGTACCCCCGACGAATGCCGACAGCAGATCGAGGCGCTGGCCGCCGAGTACGACACCGACGAGGTCAGCATCGTCACCGTCACTTATAGCTATGCCGACCGTGAACGTTCCTACGAACTTCTGGCGCAGTCCTTTGGTCTGAATGACTGACCCGGCCCTGCAACGCAGTTGCTGCAGGCGATGCCAGGGTTCGCGCGGTTTCTTGATTCGGGACCGCGTACAGGCCAGCGAAGCGGCGTCTGGTCGGCAGCCGGGTCCGTCCGGTGGGTGAACCGCTACAAGTGGGGGTACGGGTGCGTGGGTTACCCTCGACTGTCACAGGACGGCCCGCAGACACGGCAGATACGTCCAGAACCAGCCTTATGACGGGCCTGTTACGGCCAGGAGAAAACCGTATTGCGCTTGCCTGAGTCAGGCCCTGTGCAACGCTTATGGACCGAGCTCGCCAGCAGCCCGCGGGCGGCCCTGCTGCTCGACTACGACGGCACGCTGGCGCCGTTTCATATCGACCCCGCAAAAGCTCGCCCTTACCCCGGGGTTGAAGCGCTGTTGAACCGCATCGGACGCCTGCCCAATGATCGGCTGATTATCGTATCCGGGCGCTCGCTCCGGGATTTGCGACCCCTGCTGAAGCTCGATTTCGAACCCGAGATGTGGGGTGGACATGGTCGCGAGCGGCGTATGCCCGATGGGCATCAAAGCAGCACACCGCTGAGCGAGGGGGCGGTGCAGGCGCTGGCCGAAGTCGATGCCTGGGAAGGCCAGGCGCGCTTGTTAGGTGGGCGGGTGGAGCGCAAGCCAGGATCTTTGGCGTTTCACTGGCGGGGCTTGGCGCCGGCGCACCAGCAGGCATTGCTGCAGGATTTCGAGGCGCGTTTCACCGGCCTGGCGCTGGCTAGTGAGCTTTTTTGGCACGAGTTCGACGGCGGCATCGAGCTGCGCGCCCGCGGCTGCGACAAGGGACAGGTTGTGTCCCAGGTGTTGGCCGAGCTCGATTCGCAAGGGGGCGGCTGCATGGCTTATCTGGGCGATGACCACACCGACGAGGATGCCTTCATCGCCCTCGAAGGCCGCGGACTGCGCGCGCTGGTGAGACCGAAATGGCGTACCACGGCAGCGGATGTCTGGCTGCGTCCCCCGGAGGGGCTGCGCGCGTTTCTCCTGCGTTGGGTTGAGCTCAGGGAGCAACACAAATGATCTGGTCCGATTTCATCCAGGCGCGGTGGCTGGACACCGTGCTGCTCGGAAATTCCGTCACGACCTGGCTGGCGGCATTGGCGCTGGCTCTTGTGGCCGGCCTACTGTTGCCGCTGGTGCAGCGGCTGCTGACGCGGCGCCTGAGCCGCTTGGCCGAGCGCGACGACGCACGCGTCAGTCGCTACGTCGGGGCAATCGCCGAGGGCACCCGGCGCGGCGTGCTGCTGTTGCTGGCCTTGTTCATCGGTGCCCGGCTGCTGGTGCTGCCAGCCAAGATTGATACCGTCCTCGAACGGTTGGTGGCGGTGGCACTGCTGCTGCAGGTGGCCTGGTGGGCGCAGCGCGCCTTTGACGTGTGGTTCAGCGGCTACCTGGATCGCAAGCGTGCCGACGATGTAGCTGCGGCGGCCACGGTGACTTTGCTTGGCTTCATGGGGCGCGTCGCCTTGTGGTCGGTCGCGCTGCTGATGATTCTGGATAATCTTGGCTTCGACATCACTACCCTGGTGGCGAGTCTGGGCATCGGTGGCATTGCCGTTGCGCTGGCGTTGCAAAATATCCTGGGCGATCTGTTCGCGTCGCTATCGATTGCCCTGGATAAGCCGTTCGTAATCGGCGATTTCATCATTGTCGACGACATACCCGGCACGGTGCAGCATATTGGTCTGAAAACGACCCGCGTGCGCAGCCTGTCTGGCGAGCAGGTGGTATTCGCCAACTCCGATCTGCTCAAGAGCCGGATTCGCAACTACAAACGCATGTACGAGCGGCGCGTGCTGTTCGGCTTTGGGGTGCTGTATCAAACTTCGCCCGAGGAACTGGAGGCCATCGCGGCGATGGTGCGCGAGATCGTCGAGGCGCAATCGGGCGCGCGGTTTGATCGTGCTCACTTCAAGGGTTTTGGCGACTCATCGCTGGACTTTGAGGTGGTCTACTACGTACTGGACCCTGATTACGGGCGCTATATGGATATCCAGCAGGCGATCAACCTTGAACTGTTACGGCGGTTCGCCGCCCTGGGGGTCGGCTTTGCCTTCCCGACCCGTACCTTGCATATCGAAACGCTGCCCCCCCCGACGGTAGCGCCGAACCATGCTTGAGCCGCCGCCGCCGCGCCGCCTGGTGGTGGTGTCGAACCGGTTGCCGCTGGTCCTCACACGTGACGCCGATGGCCGTCTGGTCGGCCGGCCGAGCGGCGGCGGGCTGGTCACGGCGCTGCTGCCGGTCCTGCGCGATCGCGGTGGTGTCTGGATCGGCTGGCCTGGGATCGTCGATCACGATGACGAGGTAAAGGCGGCGCTGGTGGGGGCCGCGGAAACGGCCGGTTATCGGCTGGCGCCGGTGGCGCTCAGCGCTCAGGACGAGGCGGGTTTCTACTTCGGTTTTTCAAACGAGGTGCTGTGGCCACTGTTCCATGACTTGCAGTCGCTATGTAACTTCGACCCCGCCTACTGGCGCAGCTACTGCGACGCCAACCACAAGTACGCGCAGGTCGTTGTGGCCGAGACGGCGGCGGACGATTTCATCTGGGTGCACGATTACCATCTGTTACCACTGGCATCCGAGCTGCGCCGCGCGGGGGTGACCGCTCCGGTCGCTTTTTTCCTGCATACGCCGTTTCCGCCGCTGGACATTTACCTCAAGCTGCCTTGGCGTTTCGCGCTGCTGCGGGCGCTGCTTGATTACGACCTGATCGGCTTCCAGACCCTGCGCGACCAGCGCAATTTCACGCAGTGTCTGCGCGCGCTGCTGCGCGAAGTGCGTCTGACGAACCGCGCCGGCATGGCGCATCTGCCGGACGGTCGCGATGTGCGCATCGGCGCGTTTCCGATTGGCATCGACGCGAACGCTTTCCAGCGCCAGGCAAGCTCGCCCACGGTGCAGGCGGCGGTCGACGCCATGCATGCCGAACTACCTAACCGGGAGCTGATCCTGGGCGTCGATCGGCTCGACTACACCAAGGGTATTCCGTTACGCCTGGAGGCTTTTCGGACCACCTTGCGTCGGCATCCGGAGCTGCAAAAACGCATCACGCTGATTCAGGTGGTGGTGCCCAGCCGGGACGATATCCCCGAATACCGCGACCTGAAGACGCGTATCGAGCAGCTGGTCGGCGAGATCAACGGCGAGTTCACTCGCCCCGGGGGGCGCTGGGTGCCCATTCACTACATATACCGGGCACTCGACCGACTGGACCTGATCGCGTATTACCGGGCGGCGCGGATTGCCCTGGTCACGCCGCTGAAGGACGGCATGAATCTGGTCGCCAAGGAATTCTGTGCCTGCTCAGTGGACGAGGACGGCGTGTTGATCCTGTCCGAGTTCGCCGGTGCCGCGGCACAGTTGCAGCACGGTGCGCTGCTGGTGAATCCCTACGATCTGGAGGGCACGGCGGATGCCATCTACCGAGCTTGCAACATGCCGCAGTCGGAGCGGCAGGCGCGCATGCGCGTGTTGCGTCGCGCGGTGAGCCGCCAGGACGTGTTCCGCTGGGTAAACAGCTTTCTGGAGGCAGCGATTGCCAGTGACCTGGACGCGTTTCCTCTGCCCGACGACTATCTTCCAAGCGCCGAGGCAGAAACGGCATACTGGCAGACGGAATTCGCCGAATAGCGTGGTTGTCGGCCCGGCTCGGCCTACGGTAGAAACGTGAGGTTGATCTGCGGCTCGTTGTTCTGGATCAGCAGCACGGTCTTGTGCAGGATGGCGAAACCTTCGTCGCGTTCGACCAGGCGGTGCCGGTAGGTGCCCGAGAAGGTTTCGGAGTGGCCGCGGCGCAGTGCCACCAGGATGAATTTGCTGCTCGCCAGCAGGCCCTCGGCCTCGCGACTGACGACCAGGTTGCCGAGCACGCGCGTGGCGCGCGTGGGTGGATCCTGCGCCCAGAACATGCCGCTACCGGCGCGTACTAGCCGTTCCTTCAGGCGGCGCACGTCGTCATAGATCAGGGACACGTGCGTTTTCGGGTCGCTGTCGTCGCGGTTGGCGGGCACCCAGTAGATACCCTCAGGGGCGAACAGCTCGATCCAGTCGGCGTAGCGCAGATCGTCAAGAAGCCCGGCCTCGTGGACGAGAAACGCCTCAACGCGGGCGCGCAGGACAGGGTCGGTGACGGTTGCAGGCTGCATGCTCATCTCTCAGGCCAGCATCAGGCGGCGATAATGCCGCCACAGCGCACGGTGGGCGGACTCGTCGGTCAACTGCGATGCCGGACCTTCCGGGGTAGGCAACTCGCGTTCCAGACCGCGGTCGTACATCAACCATTCCAGTGCCTCGCACTGCAGGCCGTCCCACTGGCGCGTGAACATCTCCATGTCGTCAGGCTGGCCGAAACTGGCCGGGCCATAGAAGTCCTCGTGCGAGCGCAGGCGTGCTTCGTTGATCTGCTCCGGGGCGCCCTCCAGCAGGGTGGGCACGCAATACACCTCTGTGACACCGACCGACACCGGCTGAATGGTGCGGATCTGTACGCCGATCAGGAACAGGTTCGGGTACACCAGCAGGTTGTAGCCATCGCCACCGTTGCGGCGCAGCACTTCTGCCGCGCGCGCCTCACCCAAGTGCTCGCGCAGCAGCTGCCGGTAGTCCTGCAAATGCGCCGGCAGTTCGCTTTCCTTGACGCCCAGGATCTCGGCCCGGTTGACCATGCGAAAGTCCAGCAGCCCATGGTCGCCGTTGAGCGCCGTCGAACGGGTGGGCGAGGTGCCGTCGACCATTCCGCTGATGTCGCGTCCCAGCCGGGCCCGCAGCACAGGGCCGAGGAACGAGCCATGGGCAGCCATGGCGTGGTAGCCATCAACTGAGTTCTCGACCTGCGATTTCCAATTGCCGGTAAAGCGGAACTTGTGAACGCCGCTTTGTATGCGCAGTCGCCCGGTGGGGGACAGTTCGACAAAATCCGTCAGGAACTGCGCCGCCGCGCCCAGGTGCTCGGTCAGTGGGAGCACGTCCGGATTGGCGCTGGCAAAAATAAAGCCGGCATGGATTGCCACCCGCGGCGCCGGGTGCAGGCCGTAATCATCGCGCGAGAACGCGGCCGGGTGTCCTTCCATGTAGGGCACCGCGGCCAGCTGGCCGTCCAGGCCATAGGTCCAGCCGTGGTAGGCACACATGAAATGCTTTGCGTGGCCACGCTCTTCCTGGCATACGGTGACACCGCGGTGCCGGCACGCATTGAAGTGCACGCGCACCGAGCCGGAATGATCGCGCACCACGATAACCGGCTGCAGGCCGATGCGCGACAGGCGAAAATCGCCGCAGTTTTCGATCTCCGCCTCGTGCGCCACATACACCCAGGTGCGGTTGAAGATCTTCTCGATTTCCAGCTCGAAGACGGACGGATCGGTAAACAGCCGGCGATGCACGCGATCCTCACGCACAAAGGCATCAATCAGGCGCGGTTCAAAAGGGGCGTTATCCATGCTCGAAGACCCAGGCGAAAGCTAACGATCGTCTATTTAACCCGGTACGGGAACTGACGCAAGCCGGCGCCGTTTCAAGCGGTGCCGTCGCGGCCGCCCGTGAGGTAACTTTGGGGGCGCACGGACACTCCGGCGCGGGGTTACTATCAGGCGTCACGCCCCCGGCGCAGCGTGCCCAGGCAGGACACTCGCCGGATCGGTCGACCTATCCGCAGTGCGGCTGCCACCGGCCGCTGCAATCGCGGGCCACACTCAGGAGGAGCCAGAGAATGTCGGAGCAGAACAAACAGTTCGTGCGGAAGTTTTTTGCGGCCATGGATGCCAAGCAGTTCGATGAAATGGAAGCCATGCTGCACCCGGAACACCTGTTTCACCTGCCGATGGCGCGCGAGCCGCTGAACGTTAAGACTCACATGGAAGTGAACAAGCACATTCAAAAGTCGCTGCCCATCGTCAAGCGCGTGTTCGAGGATCAGATTGCCGAGGGAGACAAGGTGGTCAGCCGCGGCCGGCTGAGCTTTCAGCACATCGGCGAATTCAACGGCGCGGCCCCTACCAACAAGGTCATCGAGGTCAGCTTCATCCATATCATGCGCATCAAGGACGGCATGAACGCGGAGGAGTGGGATGAGGTCAACTTCCTGCCGTTGATGAAGGCGCTGGGCGCCGTGCCGCAAGATGCGGGCATCAACTGGCACTAGTCGTTTGACGAGACGGCCGAACGTTATCTCAGGCAGCTGCGGTACGTGGATGTGCCGCCAACCCGGCGCCGGAAGGGCGCTGAGTTGAAGAAAAGCGAATTCAGGAGGAGCAGGACAACTCCACCGCGACATCGGTTGCTGGCGGCGGCGCAGCATAGTCCTCGGCGCCCGGCTGCGGCGTGAACGGTGCAGCCAGCAAGCGGCGCAGGCGCTCGATTTCGCTGTAATCGCGCTGGTCGGCCGCTTGACGAATGGCGCGCTCGGCCAGATGCGTACGCAGCACGTAAAGGGGATTGGCGGCGTCCATCCGCGTTTGACGCTGGGCGTCGTCCTCGCCTTGCGATGCAAGCCGCAGGGCGTACTCGTCCAGCCACGCGTCGATGGCCTGCGGTGTCTGCGACAGCGCCTGTAGCGGTGCCCGTGTCGCCGGGTCGTGCGCCCGAAAACCGCCAAGACCGCGCAACAGGCACGAGTAATCCGCCCGGCCGTCCTGCATCGCGTGCAGCAGGCGGTCGACCAGATCGGCATCCGCTACGTCAGTGTCCCGCAGCCCGAGCTTGCGCCGCATGAGGTCGCCATACGCCGCAAGGAACAGCGGCTCGAAGTTTGCCAGCGACGTCTCGCGTTGTTCCTGGGACAGCAGCGAGGACAGCGCCTCGGCCAGGGCGTGCAGATTCCACAGCCCGACCCGCGCCTGCATGGCGTAGGCGTAACGGCCACCCCGATCGGTGTGGTTGAACACCCGCGCCGCCTCGAAATGGTCCAGAAACCCGTACGGTCCGTAGTCCAGCGTGAGCCCGAGGATCGACATATTGTCGGTGTTCATCACGCCGTGGACGAAGCCCTGCGCCTGCCAGGCGGCGATCATCCTGGCCGTGCGTTCCACCGCCATGTCCAGCAGTCGCAGGTGTCGATCGGGTAACTCGACCCAGTCTGGGAACTGCGTCTCAATGACGAAGTCGGCCAGTTGGGCCACGCGCTCGGTTTGTCCGCGGTAGTGAAAGAACTCGAACGAGCCAAATCGCACATGGTTTGGTGCAATGCGCGTCAGCACGGCGGCGGTCTCGATCTGTTCCCGGTAGATCCGCTGATCGCTGCCAACGATCGCCAGCGCTCGGGTGGTGGCGATGCCGAGGCCGTGCATGGCCTCGCCTGCCAGATACTCGCGGATGGTCGAGCGCAGTACCGCGCGGCCGTCGGCGTTGCGCGAAAACGGCGTGGGCCCGGCGCCTTTGAGTTGGATTTCGTAGCGTTCGCCGTCGGCGGCAAGCACCTCGCCCAGCAGGATCGCGCGGCCGTCGCCCAACTGCGGCACGAACACACCGAACTGATGACCGGCATACACCGCTGCCAGCGGCTCGGCACCCGGCAGCAGCCGGTTGCCGGCCAGGTACTCGGCGAACCGTGGCCGGTGTGCCTCGGCAGGGTCGACACCCAGCACCGCCGCTACATCGGGATTGAGGGCAATCAGATAAGGTTCGGGCAACGCCGTTGGCGCTTGGCGAGCAAAAAACGCCGATGGCAGACGGGCGAAGCGGTTATCGAAAACAAGGTCACCGATTTGAAGCATGAGTTCCAGTTTCGTCGAAAACAGCCACAGTTGAGAACGCGTTCCGCTCACACGGCTGGATAAAAAAGCCGGCGCTAGGCCGGCTTTTGAGAGGCCGCCGCCCGGCGGCGTCAGGGGCCCTTGCCAAACTGGGTTTTCTGGCCTATCCGTTTACCATTGGCAGCGTCAATCAACAGGCGTGGACTGATGTCTTTAACCTGTAGCTGCAAATTGGAATCCCACTGACCGCAGTCCATGTAATTGCCATGCGCATAGCGGACATCCCAGGCGCCGAAATTGTAGAGCTGATAGAGCGCCGGTCCGCCCTCGCCCGGCTTGGGTGGTTCCGGCCCGTAAGTAGAATAAATGATGCGCCAGAACTCGCCTGACCGCGTGTATGCCTCGGTCCAAAGCGCCGCTGGCAGTTCGGCGTCCATATAGGTGATCTTCTTGCCGTAAGGGTGGCCATCAGGCGTTGTTACCTCGATGACGTAAACTTGCCGCGGCTCCCACGCATTGTTTATGAAATTCCAGTACGGCGGATTCTTATAATCCAGCACCTCATCGAGGTCATGGGTCTTAATGGGTTGGCTATGTACCGGCCACAGCACCCAGCGTTTTTCCTTGAGTTCAATGCGCGGGTACCAGATAGGATGGCCGGTGAAGGAATAGGTATCATCGTTGAGAATATCGGTCCCCGCGAGCGTGTCCATCCATGACCCACCAGATAGACGCCGAACCCGCCTTACGCTTTTGACGTAGGCGTACAAATCGTCCACCCGTCCATCGTCATAAACAACACGGTAGATGCCCAGACCCGCGATATCGTAGGGGCTATCGAATACGATTACCTGCAGCTTACGCACATTCGGGTCGTCGCCCACCTGTGTGGGTCCGCCGCTGGTCCTGCCCATGGTGCGGAACACGGTGGCTGATGCGCCCTGGATACGCTCTATGCCTTTGGCGGGGTCGATTTGCAAGGTGGCATAAGGGCCATAACAACCGGTGTAATCCCCATCGGCTACACCCGCGTAGAACCAGTTATAGATGAGCATGTCGCCCGCCTGTTCTGGCGGAGCGGCCTCGATCGCTTTATAGTCCGGGAAGGGAATTCCGGCAACGTAACCGGAGACCTTGCGTGTCTGTGGGTCGTACTTCACTTGGCCCGAATACCGTGCCGTGGCGTCCATAATGGCATTGCCATAAGTCATCGGCTCAGAGTGCTTGAGTGTGATCTTAAGTCCGTACTCGCGCACCATCATCTGAATCTTGTCGGACACCATGCTTTCGATGGTCTTACCCTCGAAAGTCTGGGATTTCATTTGCTCCCAATTGCCTGCGCTGATCTCTGCACCTTCTTGAAGATCGTTCGCACGCACTGACAGAGACGCCATTGCAAACGAATACAGCGCCACATAACCCAGCACAGCGAACCAACGTCTAGTTGCGGTCAATTCCATTATCCTTCTCCTCATGTGCATTTGCCTTGGACAACGTGGACCATTCTCAGAACTGATAGGTCACGCGCAGGTTGAACTGGCTATTGTTAGCAAATGTTCCGAGCAAGTGGGTATTGTCCTCTGCTGAAGGTGAGAACGTGTCCTCATTGAACAACGCGCCCCCAAACCGTTTCACATTTTTCTGATGATGAACGAAGAACAGGTCCATGTCGGTATGAATGCGCCAATGGTCGCCATAAACAAGATCGAGCGCCGGAATCAGTGCGACATCGCCGTTTCCGGCATCGATGACGCCAGCAATGCTCGGATTGATGGTGTTATGGCTGTAGTTGAGCTGAAAAAGCCCGGTCAAATAAGTAGTGTGTTCACGTCGCGGCGCGCCATATCCCAGCACCTCAACGATGTCGTCGCTTTGCTTGAAGTTGGTCAGCCAGGTGTCGAAAATCTGCACCGAGACAAGCGGAAACTGGCTGGTGCCGAGTTTTTCGCTCAGACCCTTTATCTGCTTGTCTATGCCGATCATCGATACCAGGGTGTTCTTCTCTTTGATACCGGCTAGCCCGGGAACCCATAAGGTGGCGCCCGGACCGACTGGCAACCCAAAATCCGTGCCTACGTTGTAGGGTTTGTCCGGAGTAAAGGCCACTTCCAGCCGAATTACCGAGTCGATGGGTTCGACATAACCGCTGGCGGTGGCGCCGAAAGTTTCAACCTTGGGAAAGATCAACTCGCCCAACTGAAACGGATTGCCATTGGGTACCGGTGTTGAACCCCAGGCCCCGAAAAAGGAATTGGCCACCGGGTCGACATTAAGGCCGCGCCAGTAATTCAGCGAATAGCCCCAACCCCATGCGTCACTTGACCAGCGAAAGCCGTAGTTCGGATCGTCCGTGTCTGCGCGGCGGTGGTCGTCGTTGTAAGGAAGCACAGGAATGAAATCGATGCCCTTGGTCGGCTGGCCGGCCCAACGGCCGCCTCTGACGTCGATCGAATTACCGAGCTCCTTGGCCTTGTCCCAGCCCGGCCGGTAGATCAGCTGCAGGCTACCGTTCAATTCCGGGATCTCGATCTCCACATTGGCAAGAATCAGCGGCTTGCGCAGTTCCTCGTTCTCGGTTTCCAGGAACGAGCGCCAGCGCAAGTCGTAGCCATGGATGATGTCCATTGCCCGAAAGAAGTCTGTTTCCCCCCACACGACCTGCTGCTTACCCAGCGTTGCGCGGACCCGGCTGCCGACCTCGAAAGTGGTGAACCACTCGCGCATCTGGTCGCCTTCGATATCGTCCATCCAGTTATTGCCCGACCCGAGAGTGTCATTGATGTCATCTAGGTAACCGGTCTCGTGCTCGCGGTCGACGCGATAGCGGCCGATGAATTGCGCCCAGTTGAGGTCAGCCTTGGCTTCCAGACGAAACGTGCTGCGCAGCATGGAAATCTCGCCTTTGCCGTCCAGGCGCCGCACGCCGCTGGCGTCGGCTTCAGGATGGTCTTCCAGGTTCACCGCGATGTGTTCACGCAGATAGCCCGTCAGCAGCAGCGTCTGTCCGCCGCCGGTGCTGTAATTGAATCCCGCGTGAGCGGTACCCAGGACAAGCACCGCCGGCAACACGGCAAACCACTTCATTTCTTTTATGACCACTGGCAGTTCTCCCCTAGCTAAGCAGGTATTTCTATATACGCGGACCGCTGGCTTACGCAGACTCCTCGCACCCCAAGACGCAAGTCTGCCTCAAACCGGGTATCCCAAAAAGCGGATAGAGGGTGCGCCGCTTTGGCGGGTCGCACTGTCGGCGCCAGGACACCAGGTTTGCTAGCGGGCGGCGTTTACCGTGATGCCATCACCCGGGTCGACCATCACGAAGCGACTGGGGCCAGCACCGGTGGGGATGTTGGAGTAGGCGGTCCACAGGTTTCCGTTGCTGCGGTCGAACGTGATCATGCGCAAATAGCCCATGGCACTGGGCATCGGGAACACCTCGAAGCTGCGATCCTCGGGCTTGAACTTGTAGATGACGTCGGCATTGCTGGTACCCAGCCACACCACGCGCCGCCACGGATCCCACACTGCGCTGTAAGAGGCGTTGTTCGGATCGGGCATCATCACCCGGCCAAGCTCCTTGTCGGTCTTGCTGTCGTAAATCAGAATTTCGCCGGTGCCGAACATCGGCACGTAGAGCACATCCTGGTCGTCGATCGCCATGCGCCGTGGGCCGGCGCCCTGCGGCATGGGCAGGTACACGTCAATCTTGCCGGTTTCGGTGTTGACCGCGCCGATGCCACCGGACAGCTGCGAGAACCAGGCCCGTTTGCCGTCGCGTGTGATCACCGTGCTGTACAAGCCACTGTGCATGGCCGATTCGCCGTCATCCTTGGGCGTGTCGACGGTAAAAATCTCGCCTGTTTCCGGATCCAGGCTCGCCATGCGGTTGCTACCGATCAGCGTGAACCAGTAACGGCCCTTGGGGTCGGGCATGGCCTGGAATTTATAGTTGGGTGCAATATCGTGGGCCATCTCGTATTTGCCGAACTTGTCGAACAACTTCCATTGCTCGGTTTTCGGGTCGAAGCGGCCAACCACACCCTGTTCCAGCATGGTCACCCAGAAGCTGCCGTCCGGCGCATCGATGATGGTGTGCGGACCGGTCGGACCCGGGTACGGGATGGGGTAGGGTTTTTGCTCGCCGCTGGCCGGGTCCACGCGCAGCAGGCGGTTATGTTGCAGGTCCGCGCCCCACAGGTAGGGCGAGTCGGGCGTGAGGCCGACTTCGCGTACGAAGGCATCCTGTGGCAACTGGATTTCGCGCATCACGGTTCGCGCGTTCACGCCCAGCGGCGCGCCATAGTCGTACTGCTTGAGTTGATCGAAGTTGGTCGGCAGATGTTTGGCCAGGAAGGCCGAAATCTGTTCTTCATCGTGGGCGTCGAACGATCCCTGGGTGGGGTCCAGAATGGTCTTGAAATCCATCTGGGCCGGGTCGTACTGGCTTTGGTCGGGACCGATCTGCACGAATTTGACGCGCATGTAGTCGATCATGGCCTTCCATGCGGCCTGCTTCTCGGCCTCGCTCTTGCCATCCAGCATCTGCGAGTAGTCACGCACCTTCTGTGACGGAAACTGGTGGCAACTGGTGCACTGCAAGATAGTGTTGGCGCGCGCAAGGTCGTCGGCGCCAGTGCGTGGCATCCAGGCCGAGGGCGGTGCCTCGGCAGCGAAATTGTCGGAGTTTTGCAGTGTGATTCTGGCGGCTGCCGCTGGCGCCACGGTTTGTGACGCGTAGCCGAGCTTGCGCACCGACAGGTGCTCGCCACCCGCCTGCGCAGGTAGCGTGTAACGACCATCGGCGTCGGTAAACACGGTATAGCTGGAGTTACCGAGCGCCAGTGTCGCCGGCCGCAGGGTCACCATGGCCTGCGCAACCGGCTTGCCGGCGGCATCAAGGATTTCACCTTCCAAAGCGAGGGCGGCGGCAGGCCACGCCAGCACCGCCGCGGCACTCATCACGCTGATATTCCGACCGCAGCCGGCGGCTTTCGCTGCCATTGTCTCCTCCTGATACCCGGGGCCAGACGCGGATTGTTGCGCGCATGGCAGGGAGT
>NZ_JBFIII010000070.1 GCF_041601295.1 Immundisolibacter sp. | reverse complement strand
CCATCCCCGCCCCGCCCGGCTACGAATTCGCCGACGTCGCCGAGCGCCGCCGCAACACGCTGGCCGCCATGGCGCGCACGCGCCGGCAAATGCGCCCTGTCACCTGGCTGCTGCGGCGGGTGTTCGATCTGTCGCAGCGGCTGCGGTTCGAATTTCCGCTGTTCCAGCGCTTTTTCAAACCGATGGCCGCCGGCCTGTTCGACAAGGCCATCGCCAAGGCCTTTACCGGCTACACGCCGACCGAGCATGACGTATTCGTGTGCTCGTATTTCAAGAGCGGTACCAACTGGGCGATGCACACCGCCTATCAGGTCGCCGAGCATGGTGAGGGCGAGTTCGAGGACATCCTGGACGTGGTGCCGTGGGTGGATTGCCCGGACCAGGAGACCACCGTCTGGCTGAACGACCCGCGCCCGCAGCAGCGCTCCCGATCGGGCCTGCGCGTGATCAAGACCCACGCCCGGGCGCAGTTTGTGCCCTACAGCGAGAAGGCCAGGTACATCTGCCTGGTGCGCGATCCGAAGGAGGTAATCGTCTCCGGCTACCACTTCTTTGGCAGCATGCTGCTGGGAAGCCTGATCCCGTCGGTCGAAACCTGGGTGCGGCACTGCACCTCCGAGCAGGCGGTGTTCCATCCCTGGTACGAGTTCACGGCCGGCTACTGGGCCTGGCGCGAGCGGCCGAACGTGCTGTTTCTGACCTACAACGAACTACAGGACGACCCAGCCGGAACCATCCAGCGCATGGCGGACCTGATGGGCGTGAGCCTGACCGAGGCGGAAGCCCAGCGCGTGCAGCGCCTGAGCTCGTTCGAGCACATGAAGGCCATCGACCACAAGTTCTACCCCGGCGAGGTGTCGCCCTTCGCCCGGCCGGGCGGATCGATGATCCGCAGCGGCAGGAAGGGCAACTCCGGCGAGATGCTGACGCCCGCCCAGCAGGCGCACATCGACGCCTGGTGCAAGGCGGGTCTGGCAAAGCTGGGCAGCGATTTTCCTTACGACCGGTATTTCGGTTAGCGGGGGCTCGGGGGGGTTCCCTCGCGTGTCGGGCCGACCTGTCGATTACGCCGTCAGCTGCGCCCGCTCCGACAAAATCGCCAGGTTTGATGGCTTGTAAAAGCCGGATCAGGGAATCAGCAGCAGCTTGCCGCTGGTGGCACGACTGGCCAGCAGTTCGTGGGCCTGGGCGGCTTGCGCCAGTGGCAGGCGCCGGTCGATGTGCAGGTCGACCCGGCCATCGGCCAGCCAGGCGAACAGGTCGCGCGAACGGGCGGCCAGTTCGTCCGCGTCGGCGATGTAGTCGAACAGGCTGGGCCGGGTCAGGAACAGCGAGCCTTTCTGGAGCAGCAACAGCGGACTGATCGGCTCAATTGGCCCGCTGGACTGCCCGAACAGCACCATGGTGCCGCGCCGGCGCAACACGTCGAAGCCCTTCAGGAAGGTGCTGGCGCCGACCGAGTCGTAGACCGCGTGCACGCCAGCGCCATCGGTCAAGCGACGGGTTTCGGCCACGAAATCGTCCTGCGAATACAGGATTACTTCGTCGGCACCGCGGGCGCGGGCGATCAGCGCCTTGGCCTCGGTCGATACCGTGGCGAGTACCCGTGCCCCGCGCAGCTTGGCCATCTGCACCAGCATCTGCCCGGCGCCGCCGGCAGCGGCGTGGATCAGCACCGTGTCTGCGGGCTGGATGGCGTACGCGGAGTGTGTGAGCGCGTGGGCGGTCAGGCCTTGCAGCATGGCCGCGGCGGCCAGCTCCAGGTCCAGCCCCTCCGGCACCGGCACCACCCGCTCCTGCGCCAGGCAGGTGAACTGCGCATAGGCCGCCGTGGCGTTCGGGTAGGCCACGCGGTCGCCAGGCTGGTAGCGCGTCACGCCCGCACCCACGGCATCCACAAGGCCCGCGCCTTCCAGGCCCGGCACGAACGGCAACGGTTGCGGGTAGAAGCCGGTGCGGTGGTAGATGTCGATGAAATTGACGCCGCAGGCGGCATTCTTGATGCGCAGTTCGCCCGGACCAGGCTCGGGCAGGCGCTGCTCGACCAGGCGCAAGACTTCCGGGTCGCCGAATGCGGTGACTTCGATGGCATGCATGGTGTTCATCGGCGGTGCAGGTCGTAGTACTCGCGGTTGGGCTCCATGCCGGTGGCGGCCGCCAGGCGGTTGGTCATGTTGAAAAACGCCGTCACCTCGGCCATGTCCCAGATGTCGCGTTCGCTGAAGCCCTGTTCGCGCAGCAGGTCACGGTCGGCGTCCTCGATGCACTCGGGCGCCTGCGTGAGGCGCTCGACGAACTCCAGCATGGCGCGTTGGCGCCCATCCAGCGGCGCGGCGCGAAAATTCATGGCCAGCATATCGGCCAGTGCCGGATCGCCCGTTAACCGGCGCAGCGTGGCGCCGTGGCTGGCCAGGCAATAGTGGCAGCGGTTAAGGGACGACACCACGACCGCGATCATTTCCCGCTCCGCCTTGGTCAGGCCCGAGTCGCTCGCCATCAGGCCATCGCGCATGGCGATGAAATTGGCCAGCCGGTCAGGCGCATGCGCATAGCCGCGCAGCACATTGGGCACAAAACCCAACCGCTGCTTGGCCGCCGCGTACTGGGTCGCCAGTTCCTTCGGCAGTGGGGTCGGTTCGGCCAGGTCCAGCGCCATCAGTTTGTCGTTTGCCATGTCTCCTCCCAAAACGCCGACGGCAGGCCGGCTTGAAAATAGATGCACACGGCGCCATCTTGTGCGGTGCACCTCAACCAATCAAGTGCCATGCCCGCGCCGCCGATTCTCGCCATAACCTTTGATCTGGACGACACCCTGTGGGCCATCGACCCGGTCATCGAGCGCGCGGAGCAGCGTATGCATGCCTGGCTGGCCGAGCATTACCCGCGCTTGCCCGAGCGCTATTCACCGGCCGACCTGCGCGAGCTGCGAGATGGCCTGTTGCAACAGCGACCGGAGCTGGCCCACGATCTGGGCGCCCTGCGCCGTGAATCGCTGGCGCTGGCAGCGCAACACTGCGGTTACGGGCGGGACGCGGCCGAAGGGGCATTTGCCGTGATGTGGCAGGCGCGAAACGAGGTGGAACTGTTCGCTGATGTGCTGCCAGTGCTTACTGAGCTGGCCGCTCAACTGACCTTGGGGGGCCTCACCAACGGCAACGCAGATATTGCCCGCATCGGCCTCGGCGGCCTGCTGCGCTTTTGCGTATCCGCACACAGCGTGGGCGTCGCCAAGCCACACCCGGCGATCTTCGAGGCGGCCAGTGCAGCCGCAGGCGTGCCAGTGGAGCAGGTACTGCACGTGGGCGACGATCCCCAGCGTGACGTCATCGGCGCACGCGCCGCCGGCATGCGCACCGTGTGGGTGAATCGTGATGCCCTGGCGTGGCCCGGCGGGCCACGTGCCGATGCCGAAGTTGCGGATTTACACGGGCTGCGCGAACTGCTGCTGCGCTGGCATATCGTTCCGGGCGCCTGATGGCGCCCACTGCATGGCCCTTATACTTGCCCACCACCAAACACGCTGGATGTACTCATGCCCGTCAAGAAAAAGCCAATTTACAAAGTGAGCTTCCACAATCAGGGCAAGCTCTACGAACTTCACGCCCGCGAGGTGAGTCAGGGCAGCATGTTCGGCTTTATTGAAGTGGCCGGCTTTGTCTTCGGCGAGAAAAGCAGCCTGGTCATAGACCCATCCGAAGAACGCCTGAAAGCGGAATTCGAACACGTTAAAACTACGTTTATTCCCATGCACGCCGTAGTGCGCATCGACGAGGTGGATAGAGAAGGCGTAAACAAGATAAGCAATCTATCGGACGATGCCAAAGTGGCGTACCTGCCCTCGCCTATCTACACGCCCAGCAGCCCCGGCGGTCGGGGAAAGGATTGATTACCGCTCGCCACCCCGCCGGGTTGCCCGAGAACCGCCGGGTTTGACGCAACCATCCACGCCTGTCAAAGTCGACCTCAGGGCTTCGTCAGATTCTCCAACGCTCGGCGATCCCGCTTGGTCGGTCGGCCTTTCCCTGTAAAGCCTGACCAGCCCGTCAAAGCATGTCGTTCGCGCGCAGCCAGGCGCGCCGCGATGCTGTCTGCGGTCTCCTCATAGAGTGCTGATACAGCCTTGGCCGGCACGCGCTGCCCGACGCTACCCCGCACCACCACGGTTATTGATTCATCGCCCCTGTGCAAGCTGATTTCATCTCCCAAGCGCAGCACGCGGGCTGGCTTTACCGGCTGGCTGTTGACACGCACCTTGCCGCCACTCACCGCTTGTGCTGCCAGCGTCCGAGTACGGTACAAACGACTGACCCACAGCCATTTGTCCAGCCTGATTGCCACGCCCTCGGAAACTGAGTTTTTTTCCATTCCTCAACTCAGGTATCAGCCTGGTGATCCTGTAAGCGGATGGCCCACCCGCCAGGGCCTGGGAAAGACCGCCACAGCCTACCAAGGCGGCCAGACACAGCGGGGTACGCTGTGGGCACCCCGATCCATTATCCCCACAATCCTGGGGATCGCGTCCGCAGGACTGCCAGGCGCGCCAGCCAAAAAAAACCGCCGCGACGGAACATCGCGACGGCTCTATTCAGACCCTTAATTCACCTACAGGCAACTGTTGGCCGGCACCGGCCCGGCCTGACTTATTTTTAGATCGCCAGCTGTGCTGGCGTCTTGCCTTTGGCAATGGCTTCCTTGAACCACTTCGGCTTCGGACCCCGACCATTCCAGGTCTGTGCCGCATTGGCAGGATTGCGGTACTTGGGAGCAGCCGACGCGCGGCTCTTCTTTCGCTCACCACCGGCAACAATCTCGAAATCCAGACCCACTGTGGCGGCCAGTTTACGCATTTGAGCCACAACTTCAGCTCGCTGCTCTCGCTGGCGCTTATCCAGCATGACCTTGGCGTCGGCGATTATCTGATGCAATTCCCCAAGGGAGGAATTAGTTAGATTGACGGCCATTTTTCGGCACTCTCCTAAATGTCACAGAAAAAACGAACGTCCAACTATAGTCAAGCAATAACATTAAAACAATAGACCTATGGAACCGAACTCAGTCATGGAATGAGAACCCGGGGCAAGCTCGCGGCTCGCGACAGGCAAGTGCCAACCGCTCAAGCGGCCAGCATCTCGGCAACTGCTTCACTTGCCCAGTCGGCGGCTTCCAGATAGGCGCGTTCACTCGGTTTTGGTTCAAGAGCATCAAGCAAGGGACTATCGTAATCGCCCTGCTCCAAGGCTATTGTGACTGCCAGTATCTGGCCGAATGGCCCGTGATGCTCCAGCAGCGCGCGCCGCACCTCCTCCGATAAAGGCATTCCGTCCAGAAGCTGTTCCAGCGGCTTATCCAGTAACGCGTCCAGCGCGGAAAATAGTCCAACCGTAAATCCGATATCGGCATTGCCGCGCCCTATCGGCGCCAACTGGGAGCAAAGCCTGGCACGGGCCAGCGCAGTACGCGTCAGCTCCTGGGGTTTGTCGTCCATGCCGGTCAGAGCCATCAGCGTCGCCATGTCTCGTATTCGGCGCTGGCCAAGCATTACCGTGGCTTGCGCAATGGAATTGATCTCGCGCGTCAGGTAGAAGGCCGCCGAATTAACGTAACGCAGCAACCGGTAGCTGAGCGAGACGCTGCGCTGAATAATAGTCTGCACATCCGACAGTTCAGAATTCGGATTATGCAGGGTCGCCAGCAGATGCATGACACTGAGGCGATCTTCCGCCATGGCACGCCCGGCCACCAGTTTTGGCTTGGCAAAAAAGTAACCTTGGTACAGATCGAAACCCAACTCTTGGCACTGGGCAAACTGCTCGTGCGTTTCCACTTTCTCAGCCACCAGAGCGGCCGGATACTGGCGCAGCGCGGCCACGTGTCCGGCCAGTTCGTCCTCGGGCACGGCGCGAATATCCACCTTCACAAAATGTGCCCGCTCCAGCAACGGGACGGTACCTTCATGTATCAGCAGATCATCAACACAGATGCCGTATCCAAGCGCTCGCAGCCTGTCCACCGTCTCCAAAAATGCGTCGTCAAAGTCTATATCCGGCATCAGCTCCAATACGAGCTGGCTGGGGTCGAACAGGCGTAACAACTCATCGTCGAGAATTTCAGGAGTTACATGAATGAACGCCTTGGCCTTACCGACCACCCGCTGAACACCCATCTCCAGAAAAGCGTTGATAAGAACATTGGCCGAAGCGCGGGTGTCGTTCTGGTCTGAACTGCCAACGGCACCGGACCGGTACAGCAGCTCGTAGGCGACCGGCTTTATCTGGGCATTAAAAATTGGTTGCCGGCCTAAATAGGCAGTGCGCATAGCCATCACTCTCGGTAGCAACTTGCAAACGTGTCCGGTCAACGGGCGACCGGGCAGGGTTGTAGCGCTTATCGACCGTTCAGCCACGCAACTTGATGCTTAAACGGCCGGCCCAAACATCTCCGGCCACACCAGCCCCAAGATCTCAAACCGCTGTCAACTGATCGCTCGCTCGAAGGACATCACTTGCCGATAGTGCTCCCACCACAGCGCATTCGGAGCCTCGTCGTTCTGCTTGGTCCGGGCAAGGTCGGCACCCTCGTGCCAGCCCTTCAGGAAGAACGTCGTGCCCGGCTCGGTCTCAAGTGCCTGCTGAATACGCAAGAACACCGTGGCGTCCTCGAGACTCACGAAACCGCTCGGGCCGATCATGTTGGAGGACTGCCGCAGACGATGGCGCGCCAGGTCGGCGTCGTCGTCGGCATGGGCAAAGTACGCGTAATGCACCTCAACCTCGTCCAGCCCGACCGGATTGGCGTAGCGAATATTGAAGATATCCAGATGGTTGGCGACAGCCGTCAGCGGCCAGAACGCCAGCAGGCTCGAACCCGCCGCCTGACCGGGCGACTTGTTGCGCGGCGCGTCCCCACCGAGGTAACCGATCACGCTGGGGTCACGCAGCAAGCCGCCATCGGTCGGCTGCGCGTCCAGCTCGGACAGAATCATCATATGGCCCTGCGGCAGACGCCGCTGGCTGCCGCTGCCGCCCTGCCAGCGCAGCATGCGAAACGCCGCGTGCAACAGCGGTGCATGAAAGGCATCGTTGTCGATGTAGACCTTCCAGTTCGACTGATAGCGCACCTTCTGGTAACCGAGCAGTGTCAGGCGACCGTCCGTGCCCAGGGCGTCCCGCACAGGCTGCGCCAAATCACCCATCCACTCCATTAGCGGTGGCGGGTTCGCATTGAGGCTGACCAGCCACAACCCGGTGAAGGACTCGCAGCGCAACTGCGCCAGGTTGTAGTCGGCGCGCTTGAAGTCGGGCGGGAACTCGGCCTCGCCCGGGCAGGCCCGCAGCTGGCCGCGGGTGTCGAACACCCAGCGGTGGTAGGGGCATTCGATATCCCCACTGTGGCCACGAAAGGCCATCGCCAGCTTGGTGCTGCGATGCGTGCAGGCGTTGTGGAAGGCTCGCACCTGGCCGTCATCGCCGCGAATCACCAGCAGCGGAGTACGGCCTATCTTGATCGTCTTGTAATCGCCCACGTTGGGTAATTCGGCGTCATGGGCCACCGGATGCCACAGTGGCCCCCTGAAAACGCGATCGAGTTCCAGCTCGAAAACATCCGCATCCTCGAACACCCATTTGGGCACCTGGTTGAATGCGGCCGGCCAACGTGGCAAGGCGGCAAGATCGATATCCCGGTTTTTCATGACGTGCTCCTCCAGATAACTACGGCGCGGACACGCTTGTTACGGCCCGTCGGATTGATCCAATGCGTTCGTAAATGCGGCTGGGGGTGGGTCTCGCATCGCCGCGATAGCCACCGCGGCGACGAGTAGTGGCGCCCCGAAGACGACAAAGTACACCACAAAGCGCGGCTCCAGCACGGCCAGCCAGCCGCCGGCAAGCGGACCCAGTATGGACCCGGTCCGGCCCCAGGCCTGGGCCCAACCCACCCCGGTAGCGCGCACCAGACTGGGATAGGCCTGCGTTGTGATGGGGTACAGGCCAACCTGGGCTGCGCCGGCAAACACGCCGGTGGCCAGGCCGGCGGTCATGACCACCGCCCACTGCCCATTACCCAGACCGATCGCCATGATGGCGAGCCCACCCAAGGCAAAGCACATCGCCAACATGCGCCGCGGGTTGTAGCGAGCCGACAGCCAGGCCAGCAGTAAGGCTCCAAACACCGCACCGAAGTTGAACATGACCATCACCCGGATGGCGCTGTCCAGCGCCCAGCCCCGCTCCACCAACAAAGTCGGCAGCCAGTTCATCAGGAAAAACAGCACCAGCAGATTAATGAAAAACGCCGACCACAGCAGCAGCGTGTTGCGCGCCCGGCGGTGACGGAACAACTCTCCGATACCGGTATTGGAGCCGACGGCTTCGGGCACTAGGTACACATCATCCGCGGCATAGTCCCCGCTGGGGTCCAGCCGTCGCAGCAATGCGCTGACCCTGGATCGACCCCCAGGCTGTCGCGCCAGAAAGTGCGGCGACTCTGGCAGCAACGCCCACAGCACCAGGCACAAACCAAGCGGCAGCAGTCCGCCGATATAGAACATGAGCCTCCAGCCATGTTCCACCACCAGGGCACTGGCGATCGCGCCGCCGAGCATGCCCCCGACAGAGAATCCGATATACATCAGCGTTACCAGCAATCCGCGTTGTCGCGCCGGCGCACACTCGGCCACCAACGTCACCGCGTTTGGCAATGCGCCGCCCAGGCCAAAACCGGTAATCAGACGTAACACCGTCAGGTCAATCACCCCGCGTGCCAGCGGTGTCAGCAGAGTGCCGAACCCGAACACAGCCACGCAGGCAATCATCGTGTACCGTCGACCGAGCCGGTCACCCAACGAACCGAATAAAAGTGCTCCCCCGGCCATGCCCAATAGCGAGGCGCTGAACACCGGCCCAAGCTGGTCCCGGCTGATCCCGAACTCGGCCGCGATCTGCGGCGCCGTGAAGCCAATGATCTGGGCGTCAAGGCCATCGCTTGCCGCAACGGCAAACGTCAGTAATACAACCAGAATCTGCGTGAAGCCGAGCGGTGCGGCGTCGACGCACGCGGCCACGTCCCAGCGACGGGGGTTTGGATTCACATGCACTCCCTGAAATGACGGCCGGCCGATCGCCGGCTGTATATAGACTCCGTGGAAGCGCTGAATAAATCCATCCTGGACTTCACAACGCCGGCCACCGCAAACGCGCAGCTTTCGGCTGGCTTACAGCCATCGATTTTGGCAGTGCGTCCGTGCACTGCGCGAGCCGCTGAATACATCAGTGGATCGCTAAGTCTCGTGCCCGTCGAGCGCCCGTCGCGTCAGGCTGAAGGTCGCCGCCGCTGCCAGCAACAAGGCGGCACCAAAACCCGTGAAATAAGTCGACAACGCGACCCCGGAGTTCAACATCTGCCCACCCAACAACGGTCCCAGCACCGAGCCGATACGCCCGCAACCGAGCGCCCAGCCAATGCCGGTGGCGCGCAGGTGACCCGGATACACCGCAGCGGCCAGGCCATGCAGCGTGATCTGGGCACCGAATACAAAGAAACCGGCCAACGCCGCCACGGCCAGATAAATACCGAAACTGCCGGTGGCATACCCCACCCCCACCATGCTGGCGGCCGCTGCCACAAAGGCGGCCCCAATCACCCGCCGCGCGTCCAGGTGCTGGCAGACCACAGCGAGTATCAAAGGCCCGACGATGCCGCCGACATTCAGCGCCAGCGCCGCCAGTGAGCCTTGCTGCGGCCCGAACCCGACCTGCTGCGCGACATACGGCACCCAGTTGGCGAGAAAGAACATCACCATCATGTTGACAAAGAACGCCAGCCACAGGCGCTGCGTATCACCGGCCAGGCCGGGCGCGAACAACAGCCGCACACGCTGACTGAACTTTTCAGCGGGCGCCTTAGTGCTGGATCGTAACGTTGGCGATTCCGGCAAGAAACGGTGCAGTACCGGAATCAGCAACAGCGGTAGCACACCACCGATCACATACATCACGCGCCAACCGAAACGCGGCACCAGCGGCACGGCGAGCAATGCGCACAACATGCCACCCAGGGCAAAGCCAACCAGGCCAATGCTGACCATAAGCGGGCGCTGCCGATTCGAGGCGTGCTCGGAAATCAACGCCGTGGCGTTGGGCACCGCTCCCCCGAGTCCGAACCCGGTCAGCAGACGCAGCACAAGCAACCCGGCATAGCTGTCAGCCAACGCCGTGAGGCCTGCAAACACGCCGAACAACGCGCAGCACAGCATCAGCACGCGAACCCGGCCCAGGCGATCGCCCAACGGGGCAATGAACACCGAGCCGCCAATCATGCCGATCACCCCAGCGGCGAACAGCGGCGCCAAACTTTGTCCCGAGAGCCCCCAATCGACGGCGAGTGCCGGTGCCGTAAGCGCGATGACCAGCATGTCAAAGCCATCAAGCACGATCACCAGCAGGCACAGACCCACCACGCGCGCAGTGCGGCGTACTATCGGCGCAGTTTCAGCTGCGTCCATTCTTTCCTCCCCTCCTGCGCACGTTGCGCCGCAACCGGGACCGTACCGCGCCGGCGCAAACCACCTTTGTCCCCCACTCCGGGCCCGCACGGTACAAAGCAACCCGGCAACAATAACCCCGCGGCACGGAGCCGGCCACGCGCTGCGTACAATTGGCCGTCAACGCCGCCGATCGGTACCCTCATGCCAAGCTCGCTTTTGCCAATCAGTCCGGCCGCTCGCGCCCGTGCCCAGGCGCTGCTCGATTTCATCGATGCCAGCCCCAGCCCCTGGCACGTCGCGGCAAATGCCGCGGCGCTGCTGAACGATGCTGGCTACACGCGCCTGAACGAAGCCGACCCATGGCTCCTGTCACCCGGCGGGCGGCACTATATCCTTCGTGACGACTCGACCCTGGCGATGTTCCGGATCGGCGGCCAACCCCTCACACAGGCCGGGTTTCGCGTAGTTGGCGCCCACACCGACTCGCCAGGATTGCGGGTCAAACCGCGCGCCGGGGACACCAGCGGCGGCCTGTTGCGCCTCGGCGTCGAAGTCTATGGTGGACCGATCCTGGCGACCTTCGCCGATCGGGATCTGAGCCTTGCCGGACGGGTCGCATTGCGTGATGCGAGCGCTCCACATGGCGTGCGTAGCCAACTGCTGCGTTTCGAAGCGCCGCTGCTGCGCATCCCGAACCTGCCGATCCACCTTAATCGCAAAGTGAACCAGGATGGACTCAAGCTCGACCGGCAAAACGAACTGCCCCCCATCCTTGAGGCGGTCCGCGAAGGCTTACCGGCAGCCGATCACCTGAGGCGTCTGCTCGCTGACGCGCTCGAGGTCGACAGCGTGCAGATGCTCGGCTTTGAACTGAACGTCTACGACACCCAGCGCGGGGTTTTCTTCGGACCACAACAGGAATTCGTGGCCGACTCGCAACTCGACAACCTCGGCTCCTGCCATGCGGCACTGAGCGCGCTACTGGACACCGACGCGACCGAAACCGGTCCCTGCGCCGTGGGCTTTCTGTTCGACCACGAGGAAGTTGGGTCCACCAGCGCCAAGGGCGCCGACGGCAGCTTTATCGACGACATACTGGAACGCATTGCCCTGTGCAGTGGGCTCGGACGTGAGGACTATCGGCGCGCGCTGGCCTGCAGCGTGCTGGTCAGCGCCGATATGGCGCACGCTTACCTGCCCGGTCACACGGGCACTTATGACGACCAGCACCGAGTACACCTGAACCATGGGCCGGTGATCAAAACCAACGCCAGCCAGCGCTACACTTCCGAAAGCGTGTCAGCCGGGCTGTTCCAACTGGCCTGCGAGCGGGTAGGCGTGCCCTGGCAAAGCTACGTCCAGCGCAGCGATCTTTCCTGCGGCAGCACCATCGGCCCGGCGGCAGCGGCGCGTCTTGGTCTTCGCAGCGTGGACGTCGGCAACCCGATGTGGGCCATGCACAGCGTCAGGGAAAGTGTCGGGGCCGCCGACCATGACGCTATGTGTCGGGTTCTTGGTGCTTTTTTTTCGGCGGGGGGCCCCCAAGCTTTATCCCCATAATCTGTGGATAACTTGGTGGATTACTTACCGGATAAGGCCATAAACGGCGCGCCTATGCGAGATACCGCACAGATTGCCCAGCATTTAATCAAACTATAATTTTCATTTATTAACAGAAAGTTATTCATGTTTTTGAATTTAAATCCGCAGACGATTGCGATTTCGTCTGGTTAGTACAGGGATTTTTTACCGCCTGTGCGTAAATCGCCATCATCTGCCCTTGCCAAGCCCCTTAATTCCAGCTAGGGAACCGCCCTGCTCGCTGAACGCGCTACCCGTGAATCTTCACCCCGGACCTTTCATGACCGTTCTGACTCACCTACAACGCCTTGAAGCAGAAAGTATCCATGTCCTGCGCGAGGTGGTCGCCGAGACCGACAAGCCGGTCATGCTGTACTCGATCGGCAAGGACAGCGCCGTCATGCTGCACGTGGCCCGCAAGGCTTTCTATCCCGCGCCGCCGCCATTTCCACTGCTGCACGTCGACACCACCTGGAAGTTTCGCGCCATGTACGCCCTGCGTGAACGCATGGCGCGCGAGCTGGGCATGGAACTGCTGGTCTACCAGAATCCCGAGGCCAAAGCCCTGGGCATCAACCCGTTTGACCACGGCTCGCAGGTCCATACCGACATGTGGAAAACGCAGGGCCTGAAGCAGGCGCTGGACCTGTACGGGTTCGACGCGGCCTTTGGCGGGGCCCGCCGCGACGAGGAAAAATCGCGCGCCAAGGAACGCATCTTCTCGTTTCGCACCGCACAACACCGCTGGGATCCGAAAAGCCAGCGCCCGGAACTTTGGCACCTGTATAACGGACGCAAGCACAAGGGCGAGTCGATCCGGGTGTTTCCGATCAGCAACTGGACCGAGCTCGATGTCTGGCAGTACATCCACCTGGAGAACATCCCGATCGTGCCGCTGTACTTCGCCGCCGAGCGCCCGGTGGTCGAGCGCGACGGCACCCTGATCATGGTCGACGACGAGCGCATGCCCCTGCACCCCGGCGAGACGCCGATGCTCAAGAAGGTCCGCTTTCGCACGCTGGGTTGCTATCCGCTGTCCGGCGCAATCGAGTCCGAAGCCGACACGCTCACCGCCGTCATCCAGGAGATGCTGCTGACCCGTACCTCCGAGCGCCAGGGTCGCATGATCGACCACGACACCGCCGCCTCGATGGAAAAGAAAAAGCAGGAGGGCTACTTCTGATGGCGCACGTATCGGACCTGATTGCCAGCGACATCGAACAGTACCTCGCCCAGCACGAGCGCAAGAGCCTTTTGCGCTTCATCACCTGTGGCAGCGTGGATGACGGCAAGAGCACCGTCATCGGCCGCCTGCTGTTCGAGTCAAAGATGCTGTTCGAGGATCAACTGGCCGCAATGGAGGAAGACAGCAAAAAATGGGGCACCCAGGGCGAGGACATGGATTTTGCGCTGCTGGTGGATGGACTGGCCGCCGAGCGCGAGCAGGGCATAACCATCGACGTCGCCTACCGCTTTTTCAGCACCGACCAACGCAAGTTCATCGTCGCCGACACGCCCGGTCACGAGCAGTACACGCGCAATATGATCACCGGGGCCTCCACCGCTGACTGCGCAGTCATTCTGATCGACGCCCGCAAGGGTGTACTCACGCAAACCCGTCGCCACAGCTACCTGGTGAACCTGATCGGCATCCGTAATGTGGTGCTGGCCATCAACAAAATGGACCTGGTTGACTTCGCCGAGGACGTGTTCCGCCAGATCGATGCGGATTACCGCGCCTTCGCGGCGCAAATCGGCCTGACTGACATCACGTCCATTCCCCTGTCCGGCCTCAAGGGCGACAACATGATCGACCCCAGCGAACGCACCCCGTGGTACCACGGGCCGACGCTGATGGGCTTTCTGGAAACCTGCGAAATCGACGACACCCGCCGACAACGCGATCCGTTTCGTCTGCCAGTGCAGTGGGTTAACCGGCCGAACCTCGATTTTCGTGGTTTCTGCGGGCTGATCGCGAGTGGCCGTATCCGGCCCGGCGATCGTATCCGCGTGCAGCCATCGGGCCGCGAGAGCCGCGTCGCCCGCATTGTTGCGCTTGACGGCGACCTGCCAGAAGCGGTGGCGGGCCAGTCGGTAACCCTGACCCTGCAAGACGAGGTCGATATCTCGCGCGGTGACGTCATTTCCACTGCTGAGTTGCCCGCCGAAGTCGCCGACCAGTTCGAATGCACCATGGTCTGGATGGCCGACGAACCGATGCTGCCCGGCCGTCCATACCTGCTCAAGATCGGCACCCGCACCGTGAGCGCAACCATCACCGAGCCGAAGTACAAGGTCAACGTAAACACCCTGGAACACCTGGCGGCAAAGCAGCTCGAACTGAACGAAATCGGCGTGTGCAATATCGCGCTTGACCGTGCGATCGCCTTCGACGCCTACAAGAACAATCGCGACACCGGCGGCTTCATCCTGATCGACCGCCTTAGCAACAACACCGTCGGCGCCGGCATGCTGCACTTCGCGCTGCGCCGCGCCCACAACATTCACATGCAGCACGTGGACGTCGACAAGCAGGCGCGGGGCGCCATCATGGGCCAAAAGCCGGTGGTGCTGTGGTTCACCGGCCTGTCAGGCGCCGGTAAATCGACCATTGCCAACCTGGTGGAGAAGAAGCTGCTCGCGCTGGGCCGTCACTCGTACCTGCTGGACGGCGACAACGTCCGCCACGGCCTGAACAAGGATCTGGGCTTCACCGACGCGGACCGGGTCGAGAACGTACGCCGCGTGGGCGAGGTGGCCAGACTCATGGTCGACGCCGGGCTGATCGTGCTGACGGCATTCATCTCGCCATTCCGCTCGGAGCGGGCCTTGGCCCGCAGCCTGCTGGACGAGGCCGAGTTTGTCGAAATCCATGTCGACACGCCACTGGCGGTTGCCGAAACTCGGGACGTCAAGGGTCTTTACAAGAAGGCCCGCCTGGGCGAGCTGAAAAACTTCACCGGCATCGACTCCCCCTATGAAGCGCCCGAAACCCCGGAACTGCGGATCGACACGGTCGAGTGCGACGCCGAACGGGCCGCCGATATCGTCATAGAAGAGCTGCGTCGGCGCGATTGCATTCCGTGACGGTGCCAATAAACCGTTCGTGCGCCTGACGAGCATGATCTTCGGTTTTGGAATTCGGCGTCCTGGTCATTTCTTTGTGTACCGGATCATCGGCACAATGGGCCGGGCGCCTGTCCTCACCCACTGACCGGATCCGTGATGTCGATTGAGCATCATACCGCCGAGTTGCCCGCAGTCCGGCTGCATTACCTGCTTGCCGGCCACGGCCCGGCGCTGCTGCTGCTACATGGCTGGCCACAGAGCAGTCACGAATGGCGGCTCCTGATTCCCGAGCTGGCCAAGCGCTATCGCGTGATTGCGCCAGACTTGCGGGGACTCGGCGACTCTGGGCGGCCGGTCGGCGGCTACGACAAGATGACGATCGCAGGCGACCTGCGTGTACTGCTGCGCGACAAACTCGGCATCACGCAAACAGCCGTCGTCGGCCACGACTGGGGCGGGGCGGTTGCCTATGCCTTGGCCGCGCAGGATCGCGCGCTGGTGACACGCCTGGCCATCCTGGACATGCTGTTACCGGGGGTCGAGTTGCCGGGCCTGGGACCGGATGCACTGTCCCGCTACTGGCATTTCGGCTTCCACGGCGTGCGTGACCTGCCGGAAATGCTGGTAGCCGGCCGGGAACGTGCCTATATCTCGTGGTTCTTTCAGAACTTCGCCTACAACCCGCGCGCTATCACCGAAGCCGACGTCGACGAGTACGCGCGCTGCCTGGCACAGCCGGGGGCCTTGCGAGCCGGCTTCGAGTATTACCGTGCTGCCGGCCAGGACGCCGTCGACTTCGCAGCGACAGCGCGGGAGCGGTTGGCCATCCCGGTACTGGCACTGGGGGGCGAACGCAGCATCGGCGCGGCGGTCAGGCTGTGCATGGAACAAGTGGCCAACGACGTGCGCGGGGGCGTCATCGAGCGCTGTGGCCACTGGATTGCCGAAGAACAACCGCAGGCGCTGCGCGACGCCCTGCTGGCGTTCCTGGGCGAAGCCTGAACGGCATCCCATGCCCGCCCTGCGCATTCACTGGCTGCAACATGTACCGTTCGAAGGCCTGGGCCAGATCGAGCCCTGGGCATACCGCCACGGGCACACGCTGCATTGCACGCGGCTGCACGCGGATGAACCGCTGCCGCCGCCGCAGGACTTTGACTGGCTGATCATCATGGGTGGGCCGATGGGCGCCTACGAGTCCGATCTGCACCCGTTCCTGAGCGCCGAAATCGATCTGATCAGGGTGGCAATCAGGACCGGCAAACGGGTACTCGGCAT
>NZ_JBFIII010000069.1 GCF_041601295.1 Immundisolibacter sp. | reverse complement strand
GTGCGAATGCCCATCCCTGTTCTCCTCCAGTGGGCCGGGCATCAAGTGGCTCCGGCGATTGTTATCGTCACTGGATTGTCAGTCGTCAGGCACAACCGGGCAAGCCAACACGCCGACGCGCATGACCGCGGTCACGCGGATAGGGCCGCCGACAGTTTGCGGTGCGCCGCGCGCAGCAAGGATTCGGTGGTCGGCCAGTCGATGCACGGATCGGTCACCGACACGCCGTAGCGCAGCTGCGTCAGATCCTCGGGGATCGGCTGGTTTCCGGCCTCGATGTTGCTCTCCAGCATCAAGCCGACGATGGAACGATTGCCTTCCAGCATCTGGTTGACGCAGTTTTCCAACACCAGGCCCTGCAGCTCGGGCTTCTTGCTGCAGTTGGCGTGGCTGCAATCGACAACGATGTTTTGCGACAGGCTGGCCTTGGTCAGCGCCTCTTCGGTCAGCGCCACCGCCACCGAGTCATAGTTGGGCCGCTCGTGGCCACCACGCAGTACCAGATGGCCATAAGCATTGCCACGGGTTCGGATCACCGCCGATTGGCCCTGCAGGTTGATCCCCAGAAAGCTGTGCGGGCGCGCCGCCGACTTGATGGCGTTGATCGCAATCTCGATACCGCCGTCGGTACCGTTCTTGAAACCCACGGGCGTGGACAGGCCGCTGGACATCTCGCGGTGGGTCTGCGATTCGGTGGTACGGGCACCAATCGCGGTCCAGGTGATCAGATCGTGCAGGTACTGCGGCATGATCGGGTCCAGCGCCTCGGTACCCGCCGGCAGGCCCATTTCGGCCAGCTCCAGCAACAGCGCCCGCGCCTTGGACACGCCCTCTTCGATGTGGAAGGAATCGTCCATGCGCGGATCGTTGATCAGGCCCTTCCAGCCGGTGGAGGTCCGCGGCTTCTCGAAGTAAACGCGCATGATCACCAGCAGCGTGTCCTTCACTTCCTCGGCCAGCGCGCGCAAGCGACCGGCGTAATCGCGGGCCGCCGCAAGATCGTGAATGGAGCATGGCCCGACCACCACGAAGCGGCGCGGGTCACGCCGGTCCAGGATGGCTTGCAAGGCCGCGCGCCCTTCAAGCACGGCGCGCTCGGCGGCCGGCGTCAAGGGTAGGCGGGCACACACCTCGGCCGGCGTGGGCATCAGCTGCTGCGCAGCGACGTTGATATTGGTCAGCTTGTCCATGGGAAGGCGGTAAATGCTGTCGCGACAATCTATCGCGGGGGCGGACATTGTATCGGCTGGCGAGCAAGCACCGTTAAACGCCGTCCCGGCGTCAAAATGCAAGACACCCGACACGGGGCCAGGCGCATTCGGCGCGTCAAGATGGTGGGCGATGCTGGGATCGAACCAGCGACCCCTACCGTGTGAAGGTAGTGCTCTACCGCTGAGCTAATCGCCCCCTTGAGGGCGGCGGATTTTAGGGTCCGGGGCTCCCCCGGTCAAACCCGGAACGTAGCGGACCGCACCGCTACAATAGACCGTCCCGCCGCCCGTCCCAGGATTCCCATGAGCGTCCGCAGCCGTTTCGCGCCCAGCCCCACCGGCTACCTGCACATCGGCGGCGCGCGCACGGCTTTGTTCGCCTGGCTGTACGCGCGACACCACGGCGGCACTTTCATCCTGCGCATCGAGGACACCGATCGCGAGCGCTCCAGCGTGGAGTCGGTCAATGCCATCCTGGAGGGCATGACCTGGCTGGGCCTGAGCTACGACGAGGGCCCGTTCTACCAGACCGAACGCTTTGAGCGCTATGACGCGGTGCTGGGCCAGATGCTGGCGGCCGGACACGCCTACCGCTGCTACTGTAGCCAGGATGAACTGACCGCCATGCGCGAAGCGCAAATGGCCCGCAAGGACAAGCCGCGCTACGACGGGCGTTGCCGCCACCTTCAGACTCCGCCACCGGGCAACCCACCGTCGGTGATCCGCTTTCGCAATCCGCAGGACGGCGACGTGGTGGTGGACGACCTGATCCGCGGTCGCGTCGCGTTCAGCAACAGCGAACTCGACGACCTGGTACTGGCGCGCACCGACGGCACACCGACCTACAACTTCACCGTGGTGGTGGACGACATGGACATGGGCGTGAGCTGCGTCATCCGCGGCGACGACCACCTCAACAACACGCCGCGTCAGATCAATATCCTGCACGCGCTCGGCGCCGACACGCCGCAATACGCTCACGTACCCATGATCCTGGGCGCCGACGGCAAACGCCTGTCCAAACGCCACGGCGCCGTCAGCGTGATGCAGTACTGCGAGGAAGGCTACCTCCCGGAGGCGCTGCTGAACTACCTGGTGCGCCTGGGCTGGTCGCATGGCGATCAGGAGGTGTTTACGCTGGACGAACTGGTGGCACTGTTCGACGTGGAGCGGGTCAACCGCGCCGCCGCGGTGTTCAATCCTGACAAGCTGCTATGGCTGAACCAGCACTACCTGAAGACCTCCACGCCCGAACATGTGGCCCGGCACCTGGGTCCGTTTCTGGGCCGTCTGGGGGTGGACCCGGCGCTCGACGGACCGCCGCTCACCCAGGCGGTACTGGCGCTGCGCGAACGCAGCAAGACCCTGGTCGAAATGGCCGACAAGGCGTTGCCGTTTTACCGCGAGTTCGAAAGCTACGAGCCGGCCGCCGCCGCCAAGCACCTTACCGCCGCGACTGCCGAGCCATTGCTGGCCGTGTATACCCAACTTGAGCAACTCACGGATTGGTCGGCGTCGACCTTGCAGGCGGCCCTGGAAACCGTCGCCGAGCAGTGCCATCTGAAGTTCGGACAACTGGCCCAGCCGCTGCGCGTGGCGCTCTGCGGCAGCGCCGTGTCGCCCACCATCGACACGACTTTGCTGCTGATCGGTCGCGGCCGCGTGCTGGGACGCTTGCAACGGGCCCTGCGCTGGCTTGAAACGCACGGCACAGCTTGACACTTGACGGATGCAATCAGTAAAGTTCGCGCCCCTTGCACGGGGCCATAGCTCAGCTGGGAGAGCGCAACACTGGCAGTGTTGAGGTCGGCGGTTCGATCCCGCCTGGCTCCACCAAACCCCCGCGGCGGGCGCACCGCACCCGCTCACGGTTTCCCGTTAAGTCCCCATCGTCTAGAGGCCTAGGACACTGCCCTTTCACGGCGGCAACAGGGGTTCGAATCCCCTTGGGGACGCCATTAGCTTTACTATCGGGCAAGCAGCACGCCGCTCGTAGCAATGGCCGCACCGGCCTCGTGGCATCGTGCTGACACAGTTAGCGCTGGGTACCTGGCCGGTAACAGCGCCCAAAACGCACGGAGGGACCGGCATGACGGCCAGACTGGAACTGGGTTACCTGGGATTTGAGGTATCCGACCCCGCAGCGTGGGACCGGCTGCTGACCCAGGTCGTTGGCCTCACCGCCAACGGCGAAAACAATGACGGCTCGCGCGCCTACCGCATGGACGAGTTCGCGCAACGCATGTTCGTGCGCGAGGGTCCCGCGGATGACGTGTGCGCCGTCGGGCTGGCGGCCTACAACCGTGACGAGTTCGACGCACTGTGCGCCCGACTGCGCGCCGCTGGTATCGAACTACAAACCGGCACGCCGGATGAACTGCGCGCCCGTCACGTCGATCATCTGGTCCGTTTCAAAGACCCGTGGGGCAACCCGCTCGAACTGTGCCTGGGCCTGAAGACGTCCCCAACACCGTTTGGCTCGCCGGTGCAGCCCGGTGGCTTCGTCACCGGCGACATGGGCATGGGTCACCTGATCCTGGTGATGCCGGATCTGGAAGCGGCGGTGCCGTTCTACACCGACGTCATCGGCATGTCGGTATCCGACACCGGCGCCGAGGAATGGGCTGGCATCGTGTTGTCCGCCGTTTTTCTGTATTCCAACCCGCGCCACCACTCAATTGCACTGGCCGGCGGCGTGCCTGCCATCAAGCGCATCGCGCACTTCGAGGTGCACGTGCCAACCATCGACGAGGTCGGCCTGGCATGGGACCGCACGCGTAGCGCCGGTGTCGAGATCACGCACATGCCCGGTCGCCACACCGAGGGCGTGTATTCGTTTTACGGACGCACGCCGTCCGGCTTCGAATACGAAGTCGGCACCGACGGCTTTCGCGTGGACGAGCACTGGCGCCAACGCCACCTGTCGCGCTTTACCCTGTGGGGCCACCATGTGCCGACGCCGGCCGAGGCTGCGACCTAACGCGTGAGCCGCGCGGTCGCTCTCATTTACCCGTGGCGAGCCGCACCTACGGCTTGCTAATCCTTGAACGCCTCGACCGGAATTATCAATTTAACCTGGTCGCCGATGCCGGGCAGGTATTTCACCATGCCGTAATCGGAGCGCTTGATGGCGGCCGTGGCGTTGGCGCCGCACAGCGGTTTTTTATTGATTGGATGCACGGCGCAGTGCAGGCCGCCGATGGTGAGGGTGAGCGGCTTGGTCACGCCAAGCAGAGTGAACTGGCCTTCGGCACCGACCAGTTTGTCGCCATCGAAAACCAGTTTTTCCGACTTGAATCGCATGGTCGGAAATTTTTCGACGTTGAAGAATTCGTCTGAACGCATGCGCTCGTCCCATTCGTCGAATCCCATGTCGATGGACGCGGAGTCGATGGTGACATCGATTGCGCCGGCTCTCGCCGCAAGATCGAGCTGGATGTTGCCCGTAACCTTGTTGAACCGACCGCGCTGGATGGAGAAACCGAGGTGATCGATCTCGAACACGGGGCAGGTGTGGTACGGATCTATAGCGTACGAATCCACCGCTAATGCCGGCATGGCAATAGCGGAGGTGAATAGAGCGACCGCGAGTTGCGTCTTCATCCAATATCTCCTTATGAATGACCAGCGCAGGCTTGTCCGCTTTTAGGTGACTGCTTCCGGCGCCGTTGACTCAAGCCTTCGTAGCGCATGTAGAACGCAGCGGAATGCGGGGGTGGCAGTCAACTATCCAGGATTCCTGCGCACCATCCAAGCTACGCTTACTGACCCAAATCCGGGATCATTGAATCGATACCGTTGTCCTGAAAAGAAATACCGTATGCCGCTTCAGCATCGAACCGACGCCACTGGCGAACGCGCATAGCCCTCTGTCGTGTCGACCTAGTCATATTCATCCAACTGTATATTATGCTTGCCAATTTAAAAATTATCCAAAAAATCGAGACACTCATAAGATGTCGCAATATTTGTGTATGTGCTTTTTCAATAAATTTGAGAAGCATACTTCTTTGGTCCAGTGTTAATTCATCAAAAGCGTGCTGAAACTCAGAATCAAAGTGCTCAAATAATCTTTTATGTGCGTAGAGATTCAAAGCGACAATAGCAATCAAACGTAAAAAAGAAAGGTTATGTGTGAACCGTATCATCCCATTCAACGTCTCCCTGACTAGCCTATACGCTGGTTCATGGAAGCCGATTTTGCCTTCGAGTGCCGCGTTGAACAGTTCAGACCGTATCAAAAAAAGTCTGTGGCGTGTTCGTGCGATATGGAAATCTCTATGAATTGTGAAAAACATAAACCAAAGAATAAGAAACGTAGAACTTGTGATCACCCATATCAAATGAGAATAAATCATCACTCGTCCCCCGGATTTGTTTCACCCGTATTAGTCAATCCACTAGAGCTGCGTCGAGGATCGAAGTATCTTTCCAATAACTCAATCCTCATCCCCATATCATGAATTACCTTAGTACGTAATTTTTTCTGTCGAACCGCGTAGAGAAGAGCGACAATTACAATTAGCGCCAAGGCAACTGACCAGAATAAAAACAGGCCCGGGTAAATGCACAAGCCAGTTGTCGTGCATCCCCCTTTGGGATTAAAACTAATTAACCCTGAAAATAATATCTGAATATCCGCATTCGTATTAGCGTTCTTAAGTTCTCGGACGATTTTTAGTACAGAATCGCCTACAAACCAAATAGGAAGACACGGCCCAGCCCATTTCAAAAAGATTACAGTGGGGGACCCTGTCAAACGTACGAACCCTGCGGCCAGAGCCTTACCTAGCGTCCATCTATCGTCTAACCGCCGACCGTCACCCACCCCTCGCCGGTTTTTGTCGTCCATCAGATCTAGCTCCATCTTTTTGACAAGTCTAGAATGCGCCTGATGCGCTGAGAGGGGACAAACCCGCGTTGAATGCGCAAAAGAAGGAAGCACAACGTCCAGTGGCCCATGAGCACCACTCTCCTAGATCAACGCGCGCAAACAGCGCTCATTGAGTAGCTACCACTGAACGCCATCGCGGCGGTTTATAACATGGTGCTCCCGCCATTAACACTAATCACCTGCCCGGTAACAAAGGAAGCAGCCGTCGACGCAAGAAAGCTCACCACGGACGCGATTTCGTTCATTTCGCCGGGCCGGCCCTTCGGGATGACGCTGACGAACTTGTCGAACATCTGCGGATAAGCCTGGATCAGTTCATCGACCTGCTCGGTGCGCACGGCGCACGGCGCGACGGTATTGAAGGTGATGTCCTGGGCAGCGAACTCGCGCGCCAGGCCGGTGGTCAGGCCATGCACACCGCCCTTGGCGGCGTTGTAGGCGGCGTGGTCCCACAGGCCATTGCGCACCGAATCGGCGCCGATGCTCACGACACGTCCGTAGCCTTGCTTGAGCATGACCGGCAACGCCACGCGGCAGGCCCACAGCACGGTCCACAGGTTGCGATTGATGGTGGTGTGTAGCGTTTCTGGCGTGTGCTCCAGAAACGGCTTGATCACGCCGCCACCGGCGTTGTTGACCAGGATGTCGATGCGCCCGAAGGCCGCCAGCGCGGCATCCACCATGGCCTGATTGGCCTCCTCGCTGGCAAGATCGGCCACGTGGCAGGCGGTACGCACGCCGTATTCGGCGCCGATGGCAGCGGCAGTGGCCTTCAAGGTTTCGCCATCCATGTCGGCCAGCAGCAGATCGGCGCCCTCACGCGCCAGTTCGCGGGCAATGGCGCGGCCAATGCCCCGGGCGGCGCCGCTGACGATGGCCACGCGGCCTCCATGCAGGCCAGTTTGCGGGCCCATCGGTCAGCCCTCGCTCGCAGGCTCGAAGCGCCCGGTCGATGCAAACCGCGGGTCGGGCACGTTGCCCCAGTAGTCGAGCGATTCGGGCCGGGCCTCCAGCACGCGCGCCTTGCGCGGCCGTTCCTCGGGAAACTCTTCCATGCCAAAGCTGTACTCCAGGGTCATGCCGTCCGGGTCCAGGAAGTACAGGAAGATGCTGCCCGACGGCGGGTGGCGGCCGGGGCCGTAGACAATCGGCACGTCGTTGCGTTTGATGCGTGTCAGCGCGCAACCGATGTCGTCGATGTCGGTGACCATGAAGTTGACGTGATTCAGACCCGGCTCCTTGCGCGTGGCCGCAGCGTTACCGATGCCCAGCGAGTGGTGATACGGATTCGGAAAGCAACGTGTGAAGGCGATGAAGCCGTCGACGTAATCCGAGATTCGGAAGTTGAGCGTTTCCTTGAAGAACCTGACCGCCTCCGGCCAGCGATCCAGATTGAGCACCACATGTCCCAGGCGGGCGATCTTGGTGACGGTCGGCGTGTAGGTGCTGCCGTGCTCGAGCTGGCCTTCGTAGAACTCGAAGGTCAGCCCGCTGAACGGCTCCTTTATGCGGATGGTGCGCTGCTGGCGCAGGGCGCGGCATTCGTCGGCCGGCAGTTCGACCGGATTCAGGCCAACCTTTTGCAAGTGCGCGAACAGGTGATCGAGTTCCTCGGGCTGCTCCATTTCCCAGCCGACGCGTTTCAGGCCCGGCTCGCCGCCCTCGTACAGCACCACGTTGTGATGATCGGCGCTGCAGGAAAAAAACGCCGGACCGCTGTCGACCTGTTCGTTCAGCTGCAAGCCGACCAGGTCGCGATAGAACGGCACCGATCTGGCCATATCGCTCACGTTCAGGGCGACGTAGCCGAGCTTTTTGTAACGGAACATGGGTTTCTCCTCGCGTTAGGTCCGTGTCTAAAGGAGCCCTGACCAAATGGCTGGCGTTCATGGTTCGACAAGCTCACAACGAACGCAGTCAGTAAGGTACCGCTCGTCCTGAGCCTGTCGAAGGGCTTGTTTGGCGCTTCCTTTTAAAGAATGGCGCTGATCATGCCGTGCGGGCGCAGACCGTCGATGTCCAGCATCACCCGTTTGCTGCGGATGCGCAGGCCGTCGGTGGTGCGCGCCAGCCGGTACACCACGTGACAGACGAAGGTATCCAGGTTCTGCCGCTTGGCGCGATAGACCACCTGGTTGGTCGCCACCGACAGGCTGGATTCGTCCTGCTCCAGGATGCGCACATTGTGAATGGCGTGGCGCACCTTGGAGTGCGGGAATTCAACGTGCGCGGTACGCCGCGTGAGCCGCTTGGCGCGCTGCACCAGGCGGTGGTGGTCGTCGTTGATGATGAACAGGGCCTCGTTCTTGTCGGCATTGGGCAATTCCATGGGCGGCACCAGGTATTCGCCATCCTCGGTGAACAGCTCGGCCCACTCCATGGTCTTCCATTCGTCCAGCAGGGCCGCTTCGTGGTAGAGGAAGTCCTCGACCTCGGCCCGGGTCAACATGCTCATAATTCCCCCGTGTTTAGCGTGATCCGTGGCACAGGGATGTGCCACCAACTCGACGTCTTCCAGACGTCGAGTTGAAGGAATTCGAAAGTCACGCCTTTCGGACTCCGTGGTCTGAGAAGTCCAGGTTGGGCTTATTCAGACTTTCTCGTGCCGGGCAGCGCCCATGAGTTCGTCCCAGCGAATCCAGAACGAGCGCATCTGCACCTCATCGTCGCCCTGGTTGTTGTCCGGTCGGTTCATGCCCTTGGAAATATCGTTCCAGCCGACTTCCGGCATGTTCTGGTAGGCCTGCTGGCACAGTTCGAGCATTTCCACATCGTCCGGCGTGGCGAAGCCGGCCGGGCCCAGGAACTCGTTGAAGTTGTACTGCCGCCAGGCGCGCATTTCCTGATGCTCACCACGCGGCGCCAGTGACCAGGCGGTCACTTCCAGATAGCCCGGGTTGATTGGCTGGAAGGTGCGAATGGTCAGCCCCATGATGTCGTTGATGATGAGGTTCGGAAATATCAGGATGTTGCGGTTCCAGTTGGCGATGCGGTCCGCCCGCTGCTCGCCCAGTCGGCTGGCAAGTTCCGCCTTGACCCGACCGACCTCCTCCTTGCCCGACTCGCCCCATTGCGGCACCCACTGAGCCACCGGCCGGCCCCAGGGCGCCTGGTACTCGATAACCGCGTGGCCATTGCCCAGGCTCTTGCCGCCGCCACCAACCTCGTGGGGATTGAAATCCTCACGGAACACGCCGACCGTGGCGCGCAGGTAATCGAAATAGGACGCGTGGGCGGTGATGGCGTGGTAGCCATCGGCGCTGTTCTCGTACAGCAATTTCCAGTTTGCACGCATGGAGTAGGCCTGCTCGCCGGGGGTCACTTCCATGCCGTGCTCGCCCTGATCGGCCACCACGTCCAGGTACTCGGCAGCACCGGCGAGGTAAGTTTTCAGGTCCACGGCCTCCGGATCGAAGTTCACGAACACGAAATCGCGATAACTGTCGACCTTGGCCGGTGACTTCAGATCCTTGGCGCCGTTGGCGAAGAAATCGTCGGGAAAACCGCTGGCACCTGGCTGCTCGACCATGCCGCCACGGGTGTCGTAGGTCCAGCCGTGGTAGGGGCAGGTCAGACGCTTGGCGTTGCCCTGCCTCTCGCGACACACGATGGCGCCGCGATGCGTGCAGGTATTGAAGTAGACCCGCGGCTGGTCGTCCTCGCCACGCCACAGGAAAAGCTGCCGGCCGCCGACCTTGCGGACCACGAAGTCGCCGGGCTTGGGTATTTCCGACGCATGGCCGACGTAGAGCCAGCAGCGACTGAAGATTTCTGCGCGCTCCTTGTCCAGCACGGCCTGGTCTGTAAATGCCCAGCGCGGCACCAGAAATTCGCACCGCTCCGGGTCGATACGGATGAAATGCGTGTCACTTAGGCCGGCATCGCGGGGTTTGTTCATGAGATGTCTCCGGTTTTACGCCAACGCCTCACGCCGGCCTATCGATCGTTTACTTTAATCGTCTCTGGGCACTGACGGATACTCCAGCTTCACACACCCACCCGACGTCGAACAGCAAAAACCGGCGTTGGTTAGAATCGGGCGTCCCCGCCCAGGAACCCATCATGTTCAATCCCGCCCAGTTCAGCCCCGCCATCCAGCAACGCCGACGCGGCATGCCGCTGACCCATGACCAACGCCACCCGGCCCGCGCGGCGCCGCGTATCTTCGCCGACAGCGCCAATATCCGCGACATCGAGCCGCTGTACCGGGCCGGCATCATCAACGGCGTGACCACCAATCCGACCCTGGTCAAGAAAGCCGGCGCCAACTCCTGGCAGCAGGCCAAGGAAATGCTAACCGAGATTCTGATCTTGCTGGCCCCCAACCCGGTCAGCCTGGAGCTGACCGCGCTGACGCCCGAGGCCATGCTGGCGCAGGCACAGGAGCTGGCGGCGCTCGGTAGCAATGCGGTCATCAAGGTACCGGTCGGCGGCTACCGGACGGTCGACACGAATGCCGATCCGCTCACCGGGCTCAAGGTGATCCGCGAACTGTGGCAGCAACGCATCCACACCAACGCCACACTGGTGTTCAACACCACGCAGGCGTTCTGGGCCGCCAACGCGGGCGCCAGTTGCGTGAGTCCGTTCCTGGGTCGGGTAGCGGATTACCTGGCCAAGCACGACGACGAGCTGGGCTCACCGGGCAACTCGCTGTACCAGACCGGCCGGGAGGCGCGTTTTCACAACACCGAATACGTCGCCTGCGGCGGCTCGCGGCAGGACTCCGGCTCGCGGCTGGTACAGGAAATCGTCACGGTGTTCGCCCACTACGACATCCGCACCGAAGTGCTGGCGGCCAGCATCCGCAACCCTGCACAGCTGACCGAAATGCTGCTCGCCGGTGCCGACATCCTGACCGTGCCAGCCGCGATACTGGCCGGTGTGGCCGACCACCCGCTGACCGATCTGGGCATGCAGGCGTTTTGCGCCGATGCCGAGGTGTTCAGTCGCTAAGGAGCCGCTGACTGCATTCAGCGGCTCGCGCAGCGCACGGACGCACTGTCGTATCGGTCGAAGCTTTGCCGACGCAATCCCGCGCGTGGCGACGGGCCATCCCGGCCACCGCGGGAAGCCCCGCATATTGCAGCGTTTTCCGTCAACCCAGCGGATGAAAATTGCCGCTGCGCTGCGCCAGTGGGGATGCTTGTGGTTCAATAGGGGGATTTTCTGTCTAGGCTGACGCTCTCCCCCCAACCTTGCCGTGCCCACGGGCTCCGTCATTGAAAAAAACCGATATAGCCGATCCGCAACATTTTCATAAAGTAGTCGACTGTCAGTGGGCCTGTCCGGCCCATACCAACGTGCCCGAATACATACGGCTGATCTCCGCCGGGCGCTACACCGACTCGTATATGCTGAACTGGTACTCGAACGTGTTCCCGGGCGTCCTCGGGCGCACCTGCGATCGGCCATGCGAGCCGGCCTGTCGCCGCGGCCGTGTGGAAGACAAGCCGGTCGCGATCTGCCGCCTGAAGCGCGTCGCGGCCGATCTGAAGGACGACATAACGCCCTATTTGCCAGCCATCCCCACTGACAAGAATGGCAAACGCATTGCCTTGGTGGGCGCCGGCCCCGCTTCGCTGGCGGTGGCGCGCGACCTGATACCGCTCGGCTATGAGGTGGTGCTGTACGAAAAAGAACCACGCGGTGGCGGCGCCATGCGCAGCCAGATTCCGGCCTTCCGGTTGCCCGAATCGGTACTGGATGAGGAAGTTGACTGCATTCTCAACATGGGCGTGGAATGCCGCTTTGGGCAACCTGTACAGAGCATGGGCTGGTTGCTAAAGCAGGGTTTCGATGCCGTATTCGTCGGCTCCGGGGCCCCAAACGGGCGGGACCTCGAAATTCCTGGCCGTCAGGAAGCCCGCGCCAATATTCACATCGGCATCGACTGGCTGGCCTCGGTCGCCTTCGAACACGTCAATAAAATCGGCAAGCGGGTGGTGGTGATCGGCGGCGGCAACACGGCCATGGATTGCTGCCGCACGGCGCTACGCCTGGGTGGCGAGCAAGTCACGGTGACCGTGCGCAGTGGCTTTGACGAGATGAAAGCCTCGCCGTGGGAAAAAGAAGACGCCGCACACGAGGGCATTCCGATCCTGGACTACCACGCGCCGAAGTCCTTCGAGCTCGAAAACGGCCGCCTGACCGGGGTCTGGTTCGAGAAAATGCGCGCCGAGTATGACCAACGCGGCCGACGCACGCTGCTGCCGACCGGCGAGGCGCCGGTGCTGATCCCCTGCGATGACGTGCTGATGGCCATCGGCCAGGAAAATGCGTTCCCGTGGATCGAACGCGACATCGGCATCGAGTTCGACCAGGCGGACATGCCCAAGCTCGACCCGGACACCTTGCAGTCGACCCACCCGCAGGTGTTTTTCGGTGGCGACGCAGCCTTGGGTCCCAAGAATATTATCTGGGCCGTGGCGCACGGCCATGCCGCGGCGATCTCCATCGACCTGCTGTGCCAGGGTGGTGATCTGAAGACCGACCGGCCAGCGGTGGGAGTGACCCTGGTCAGCCAGAAGATGGGTATGCACGACTGGAGCTACGGCAACGACTTCTCGGCCGCCGGGCGCTTTGCCGTGCCCCACGCCGACAAGTTCAAGACACTCAAGAACATCAAGATCGAAGTGGAACTGGGCTTCGACGTCGAGCTGGCCTACAAGGAAGCCGCCCGTTGCCTTAATTGCGACGTGCAGACCGTGTTCACCGAGAGCCTGTGCATCGAGTGCGACGCCTGCGTCGACATCTGCCCGGAAGACTGCATCACCTTCACCAGCAACGGCGAGGAATCGGACCTGCGCACGCGGCTGCTGGCGCCAGCGACCAACCTGGACCAGCCGCTGTACGTGTCCGACCCGGTGCCGACCGGGCGGGTCATGGTCAAGGACGAGGATGTGTGCCTGCACTGCGGCTTCTGTGCCGAACGGTGCCCAACCGGCGCCTGGGACATGCAGAAATCCTCCATCAAACTCCCGCAAGCAGGTGGCACATGTCACGTCTAGCCAAGGTCAACGAATTCGTCCTGCGCTTCGCCAACGTCAACGGCACCGGCTCGGCCAGTGCCAATGGTCTGGTGGCGCGGGCGCTATTTCGCATGGGCCTGCCGGTCGGGCCAAAGAACATCTTCCCGTCCAACATCCAGGGCCTGCCCACCTGGTTCGAAATCCGCGTCAGCGAAGCCGGCTACACCGGTCGCCGCGGCACGGTGGACCTGATGGTGGCGATGAATGGCCAGACCTTCGCCGAGGACGTGCGCAGCGTGGAACCGGGCGGCTACCTGTTGTACGACTCGTCCAAGCCCCTGGCGCCCGAGTTGCGCCGCAGTGACATCAACTTCCTGGACGTGCCGCTGACCGAACTGGTGACGCGCGAGTTCGCCAATCCGCGCCAGCGCCTGCTGTTCAAGAATATCGTTTACGTCGGCGTGCTGTCGGCGTTGCTGAACATCGAGCCGGAAGTGGTCGAACAGATGATCGGCGAGCAGTTCCAGGGTAAGGAAAAACTGATCCCGCCCAACATCAAGGCCTTTCAGTTGGGCCATGCAGCGGCCACGGAGCGCTTTGCCTGCCCGCTGCCCATGCACGCCGAGCGACGCGACGCGATCGGCGATCGCATCCTCATGGACGGCAACTCGGCGGCGGGCCTGGGCTGCGTGTACGCCGGTGCGACGGTTGCCGCCTGGTATCCGATCACACCCTCCACCTCGCTGGTGGATGCGTTCAGCGCCTATTGCGAGGAGTTTCGCGTCAACCCGGACGGCAGCAAGCGTTACGCCATCCTGCAGGCGGAAGACGAGCTCGCCGCCATCGGCATGGTGGTCGGCGCAGCCTGGAACGGTGCGCGGTCGTTTACCGCCACCAGCGGCCCCGGCGTGTCCCTGATGACCGAATTCCTGGGGCTGGCCTACTACGCGGAAATCCCGGTGGTGTTGTTCGACATTCAGCGCTGCGGGCCGTCCACCGGAATGCCGACCCGCACCCAGCAGCCTGATTTGCTGTCGTCGGCCTACGCCTCGCATGGGGACACCAAGCACGTGCTGCTGTTCCCGGCTTCGCCCAAGGAATGCTTCGAGTTGTCGGTGCAGGCGTTTGATCTGGCCGAACGCCTGCAAACGCCAGTGCTGGTGATGAGCGATCTTGACCTGGGGATGAACGACTGGCTGTCCGAGCCACTGACCTGGGAAGACAGCTATGTCCCGGATCGCGGCAAGGTGCTGACCACCCAGCAGCTCGATGATGGCGTCCAGTTCTACCGCTATCTCGACGTCGACGGCGATGCAATCCCCTACCGCACTTTGCCCGGCACCCACCCGGACAAAGGGGCCTTCTTCACCCGCGGTTCCGGACACGACCGCCTGGGTGCCTACACCGAGGACGGCGCCAAGTACCAGGACAATGTGGATCGCCTGCGCCGCAAGTTCGACACCGCGGCAACCCTGGTGCCGGACGCCATCGTCGAGCGCCAACCCGGCTCCAGCAGCGGTGTGCTGTATTTCGGCACCAGCGCCGAAGTCATGCCCGAGGCACTGGACGCGCTGTCGGCACAGGGCATGGAACTGGACGCGCTGCGGCTGCGTGCCTTCCCGTTCACGCAACAGGTGCATGACTTCATCGCCGGCCACGACACCGTGTTCGTGGTCGAGCAGAATCGCGATGGCCAACTGCGCGCCCTGTTGCTGATCGAGGGCAACCTCAATCCGGCCAAGCTGGTACCCGTGCTCAACTACGACGGCATGCCGGTCACGGCCGATTTTCTTGTTCGCAGCATCGGCGCACACCTCGAACCGGTGCGCGCACTCGCCATGGGAGCCTCCGCGTGAGCTACCTGCCGAAACCCAAGATCCACCACCCGCAGTTGCCCAAGAACGCGCTGGGCCTGACCCGCCGCGATTACGAGGGATCGCTGTCCACGCTGTGCGCCGGCTGCGGCCACGACTCGGTCAGCGCGGCGCTGATCCAGGCCTGCTTCGAACTCGATCTGCCGCCGCACCGGGTCGGCAAACTGTCGGGCATCGGATGCTCGTCCAAGACACCCACCTACTTCCTTGGACCGGCACACGGCTTCAACTCCGTGCACGGCCGCATGCCGTCCATCGCATCCGGCGCCAGCGCCGCCAACCGCGAACTGGTCTATATCGGCGTATCCGGGGACGGCGACACCGCCTCCATAGGCATCGGGCAGTTCATCCACGCCATCCGGCGCGGCGTGAACATGCTCTACATGGTCGAGAACAACGGCACCTACGGCCTGACCAAGGGGCAGTTCTCGGCCACCACGGATCCCGGATCCAAGAACAAGGCCGGCAAGGCCAACGCGTATCCTTCCATCGACCTGGTGCAACTGGCGCTGCAGATGGGCGCCGGCTTTGTCGCACGCAGCTTCTCTGGCGACAAGGAGCAGCTGGTACCGCTGCTGAAGGCGGCCATTGCGTACCCGGGCTTCGCCTTCATTGATGTCATCTCGCCCTGCGTCACCTTCAACAACCACGAAGCCTCGACCAAGAGCTACAGCCACATCCGCCGCCATGAACGGCCGCTGGTGGCCGCCGACTTCGTGCCGCTTGCGCAGGAGATCACCACGGCCTATGCACCCGGCGAACGGGTGGCCGTGACCCTGCACGATGGCTCGACCCTGCACCTGAGAAAGCTGGCGCCGGATTACGACCCGTACGACCGGGCGGGTGCCATGAACTACCTGCAACGCCAGCAGACCGACGGCGCCATACCCACCGGGTTGCTGTACCTGGATGCCGAGCCGATGGAGATGCACGACATGCTAGGCACGGATACCACGGCACTCAACCGGCTGCCCATGCAAAACCTTTGCCCTGGCGCGGCGGCGCTGGACGCCATCAACGCGGCTCTTCGGTAATGCGCCGAACGGCCGGGCGGTGGCTCGCGGCCGGCCTGCTGCTGGCACTGGGCACCGTCGCGCGAGCCGATGCCGGTGCCGAGGACTGGAACGGCTTCGATGTTTCGAATCTGGCTTTGCCCCCGGCCGGCCTCGTGCACGGGGGCCAGCCGCGCAACGGCATTCCTGCCCTGACCGCACCGAAGTTCAAGCCGGTGGGCGAAGTCAGCATGGGCTTCGAGGAACGGGTGGTCGGAGTGGTCATCAATGGCCTGGCACGGGCTTATCCGCGCGCTGTGTTGGTCTGGCACGAGGTGGTCAACGATCGCATCGGCGGGCAGCCATTCGTCATCGTCTACAGCCCACTCAGCGGCGCGGTGGCAAGTTACCGCGCCAGCCTTGACGGACAGGCGGTGGAGTTTGGCGTATCCGGGCTTCTGTATAACAGTGGCACGCTGGCGTTCGATCAGGGCAGTGAATCGCTGTGGCTGCCGGTCGAG
>NZ_JBFIII010000068.1 GCF_041601295.1 Immundisolibacter sp. | reverse complement strand
GACCATCCCTACAACGTGGATGCGAAAGCGATCAACGACACCTTCCAGGGCAGTGACCAGATGTTCGTGGTGATCGAGGGGGATGAGCCGAACGCCCTCAAGGATCCCGAATTGTTGATCAACGTCGATAACTTTCAGCGCTACCTGGAAACTCAGCCCCAGATCGGTGGGACGGTGTCGATGGTGGATTTGATCGGACCGATCAACGCCAATTTGCACGAGGGCAATCGCCGCTTCGAGGACTTGGGCCACACCGCCGACATCAACGGCGAACTGCTGTTCATGTACCTGACTGGTACCGATCCAGGGGATATGGATCGGTTCATGGACACCGACTTCAAGGATGGCTCGGTGACCATGTTCTTCCGCGACCATAAGGGCGACACCATTCGTACTGCTATGTCGCGGATCGAGGAATACGTCGAAAACAACCCCTTGCCGGGCGACTCCCACTACCGGTTGGCCGGTGGCCTGGTCGGGGTGCTGGCTGCGGTTAACGAGGAAGTATTCGCGCGCCAGGTGGAGAGCATCGCCCTGGCGTTGTTGACACTTTTTGTGTTGTCCGCGATTGCCTACCGTTCCACCATAGCGGGGCTGTTCTATATGCCGCTGGTGGTCATGTCGAACACGATTACCTTTGCCTTCATGGCCTGGAAGGGGATCGGCATGAACATCAATACGCTACCGGTGGCGGCGCTCGGAATTGGCTTGGGCGTAGACTATGCGTTCTACATTGTTGATGGAGTGAAGGAACGGTTCAGGGAAACCGGCGACGTGGTGGCGTCTATCCGCGGCTCCTTGCTGACGGCAGGGCGCGGCGTGCTGATCACCGGCGGCACGATGATCGCGAGCGTGCTGGTGTGGTACGCCTCGTCGTTGAAGTTCCAGGCCGAGATGGGGCTATTGATGGCGTTGTGGTTGACTGTGTCGGCCATCACGTCGCTGTTGCTGATTCCGGCCATGATTTATGTGTTCAGACCAAGATTCGTATTCGGTGACGGTGCCACAACGCCCGGACACCCCGCCGTAACGGCATAAGGTAAGGCGTGTGGGCGCTTGCGCGCATCGCCGCATTTAGTGATGGGGAAGACATGGCCGATTTGATCAAGCTTTGCAAGGCAGAAGACGTAGCGCCCGGACAGTCCTTTCAGGTGGATGCCGATGGCATGCCGGCGCTGGCGGTGTACAACCTGGAGGGGGAGTACTTCGTGAGCAACAATATGTGCACCCACGGCATGGCCTGGCTGACAGACGGCTACGTCGAGGGCGACGAAGTGGAGTGCCCGTTCCACGGCGGACGCTTCAGCATCCGCACTGGCGAGCCAACGGCGTTCCCGTGTGTGGTGCCGATTCAGACCTACCCGGTATCGCTGGTCGATGGTTTTGTGTGTATCGAACCGGCTGCCTGAGCAGCTGTGACGTTTAGCCAGGGAGTATTTTGGGTTTGGTAACGCTGGACATGGCCGCGCTGACGCCGGTGGAACTGCACTACCACGTCAACAAGCTGTTGAGTCAATACGTCGAGTGCATAGACGATGATCGGCTCGAAGAATGGCCCGATTTTTTTGTCGAAGACTGCCTGTATCAGGTGGTATCGCGCGAGAATGCCGACCGCGGGCTGCCGACCGCGGCCATGTACTGCGATAGCCGTGGCATGTTGGCCGACCGGGTGGTAGCGCTACGCCACGCCAATATCTACGCCCGACATTACTACCGGCACATCCTGAGCAACGTCGACGTGAAAGGCGTGCAGGACGGCGCGATTGTCGTCCACAGCAACTATCTGGTGCTGCAGACGCTGGTCGAAGGCGACACCAAAGTGTTCAGCGCCGGCAAGTATCTGGACCGTATTGTGTCGACCGCCGATGGCTTGCGATTTGCCCGCAGGGTCGTGGTGTTCGACACTTACCGTATTCCCAACCTGTTGGTTACGCCGCTTTAAAGACACGCGCCCGGGCGATTGCCCGCTGCTGATCGGAGGTTCCCCCATGAATGCCATCCGCGACCCCGCACTTGGTCACCTGGCCTGGCCGGCAGCTGGCGGCAGCCGTGTGCCCTTCGGTGTGTTTACCGACCCGGCCGTGTACGAGCTGGAACAGCAGCGCCTTTTCCGGGGCGAAAGCTGGTCCTTTGTTGCGCTTGAGGCGGAGATTCCAAACAGCGGCGACTACAAGACCACCTTTGTCGGCGACTCACCGGTAGTCATCAGCCGCGCCGAGGACGGCTCGCTGCACGCCTACGTCAACCGCTGTGCGCACCGTGGGGCGGCCATTTGCCGCGAGCTGCGCGGCAATGTGCAAAATCACCTGTGCGTCTACCACCAGTGGGCCTACGACCTCAAAGGCAACCTGATTGGCGTACCGTTTCGGCGTGGCCTGAACGGCCAAGGGGGCATGCCCGCCGACTTCGACATGAAGCAGCATGGTCTGCAGAAGCTGCGTGTCCAGGCGCTTGCCGGCCTGGTATTTGCCACCTTCTCCGAGTCAGTGGAGCCGCTTGAGGACTACCTGGGGCCGATGCCGCGGCAGGCGATTGAGCGCATCATGAGCCGGCCAATCAAGGTGCTGGGCGATCAGCGCCAGTTCGTGGCCGGCAACTGGAAGCTGTACGCGGAGAACACGCGCGATCCCTACCACGCCAGCCTGCTGCACCTGTTCCACTGCACCTTCGGCCTGTATCGGTCCAGCCAGAAGGGCGTCAGCGTAATGGATGCGAAGCATCGTCACTCCATGCTGACCGCCATGCGCGGCACCGACGACGGCAAGCTTGAGGATTATCAGGACACGCGGACCTATAACGCCGATTTCGTTCTGTCCGACCCGTCCTTGCTGGCCGGTCGGCAGGAGTTTGACGACGGTGTCACGCTGGTGATCCTGGCGGTGTTTCCGAACCTGGTGGTGCAGCAGATTTCCAACACCCTGGCGGTGCGCCAGATCATCCCGCGCGGCGTGGACAAGTTCGAGTTGGTATGGACCCAGTTCGGCTATGCCGACGACGATGCCGACATGGACCTTATTCGTAACAAGCAGGGTAACCTGATCGGTCCGGCCGGTTTGGTGTCCATGGAAGATGGCGAAGCGGTTGAAATCGTCCACCGTTCCATTATTCGCGATCAGGACAAGAGTTCCTACATCGCAATGGGCGGCGAGCAGGCCAAGGACGCGCAGCACCTGGTGACCGAGGGCAGCATCATCGGGTTCTGGGAGTACTACCGCGAAATAATGGGTTGGGCTGCCTAGGCCATACACTGGGATTTGTGAGTTATGCCTGGAAAAATGCTGGATTTTTATATCGATTTCACCAGTCCATTCACGTATCTGTGCAACCTCAAGTTGCCCGATCTGGTGGCCAAGTACGGTTGTCAGTTGAACTACCACCCTATCGACATCCCGACCGCCAAGCTGGCGGCAGGTAACTACGGCCCTTCCAATCGACAGGTGCCGGCCAAGATCCGCGCCCTTATGCAGGACCTGAACCGGTGGGCCGATCACTACGGTGTGCCGTTCAAATTTCCGAAGGGTCTTAACGCCTGGCGTATGAATATCGGCACTTTCTACGCCATTGAAAAAGACAGGGCTCGCCAATATGTAGACGAGGCCTACCGGCTGGTGTGGGGGGAAGGTGTCGATCCCGACGACGAAGGCGTGCTGCGTGGGCTCGCCAAAACGGCCGGTCTGGATGCTGACGAGTTTATGGTCTTCGTGTCGTCGCGGGCGGGCGAGAAGGCTTACGAGGCGTCGCGAGTCGCGGCGCATGCCCGCGGGGTGTACGGTGTGCCGATAATGATGCTGGACGACCAGATCTGGTGGGGCAACGATCGACTGATGTTTGTTGAGGAATACCTCAAGGCCCACGCAGCCTGAGGGATGCACGAGAACTTCCATGCCGATTTACGAATACTCCTGCCGCGCCTGCGGCGTGCAGCGCGAGATGCTGCAGAAAGTAAGTGAACCCGTCCTGACCCAGTGTCCGGCGTGTGGCGCCGAAGCGTTCGAGAAAAAAGTCTCCGCGGCGGGCTTTCAGTTGAAGGGCAGTGGCTGGTATGTGACCGATTTTCGTGGCGGGCGGAAGGATTCTGGCGCCAGCCCGGACTCGCCAGCGGCGAGCAGTAGTGATGCCAGCAGCGGCGACGGCAAAAGCTCGGACGCCGCCGCACCGGCAGGCAGCGGCACTGCTTCTGGTGCCACTGCTCCTAAGCCCCCAGCCAGCCCGGTTGCCGCCAGCTGAGATTCGGCGCGTCCGGCGCCGGGCGAGCGGGGGCCAGTCTCCGCTGCGCCTGGCGCTTTTTTGTTTCCTGACCGGGCCTTGACCCTTGCGCCACCCCGAATGAACTGCCGGAGCCGTTAGTGCGAAGTGTTTACTGTGGGCTGGTCGATAGCTCGGCCCTGGATCAGACGGTTACTTTATGTGGCTGGGTGCATCGTCGACGCGACCACGGCGGGGTTATCTTTATCGACCTTCGCGACCGCGAAGGCCTGCTGCAGGTGGTGATCGACCCGGACACGGAAACGGCGTTTCGCATCGCCGAGCAGATCCGGTCAGAGTATGTTCTGCAGGTCGTCGGGCGGGTGCGCCGACGGCCGGAGGGCACGGAAAACGCCGGTTTGCGCAGTGGCCAGATCGAGGTGCTGGCAACTCACATCGAAGTGCTGAACGTCGCCCAGACGCCGCCGTTTCAGATCGACGAGGACGACGTTCACGAAGACAAGCGCCTGCGCTACCGCTATCTCGATCTGCGTCGACCGGTCATGCTGGAGCGTCTGCGGCTGCGGGCACGGGTCAGTGGCTGGCTGCGCCGCTTTCTGGAAGACAAAGGTTTTCTGGACGTCGAAACGCCCATCCTCACTCGCGCCACGCCCGAGGGTGCGCGCGATTACCTGGTGCCAAGTCGCGTGCACCAGGGCAGTTTTTTCGCGTTGCCGCAGTCGCCGCAGTTGTTCAAGCAGATCCTGATGATGGGTGGTCTGGACCGTTATTTCCAGATCGCCCGCTGCTTTCGCGACGAGGATCTGCGCGCCGATCGCCAGCCGGAGTTCACGCAGCTGGATATCGAGGCCTCGTTCCTGGACGAGAACGCGTTCATGGCCATCATGGAGACCATGATCCGCGGCCTGTTCGCAGACGTGCTGGGCGTACAGCTTCCCGACCCGCTGCCGCGCATGAGTCATGCCGAGTGCATGTCGCGCTACGGCATCGATCGGCCCGACCTGCGTAACCCGCTGGAACTGGTCGAGATGTCGGACCTGCTGCGCGATACCGATTTCAAGGTTTTCGCGGGTCCCGCCAACGACCCCGAAGGTCGCGTGGCAGCATTGTGCGTGCCCGGTGGCGGTGCGAGCCTGAGCCGGCGCGAGCTCGACAACTACGTCGAGTTCGTCAAGCAGTTCGGTGCCCGGGGCTTGGCGTATATCCGTTTGGCCGAGGGCACGGACGGCGGCGTCGAGTGGCAGTCGCCGATCGTCAAGTTTCTGCGCCCCCAGACGGTCGCCGCAATGTTGGAACGAGTGGGCGCGGGCGTTGGCGACGTGGTGTTCTTTGGGGCCGATAAGGCGAACGTGGTCAACGGCTACCTCAGTCATTTGCGCAGCAGGCTGGCGGATGACCTTGGCCTGCTCGACGGCGGATGGAAGCCGCTGTGGGTGGTGGATTTCCCGATGTTCGAGCGCGATTCCGACGCCGGCCGCTGGCAGGCGCTTCATCATCCGTTCACGGCGCCCCAGGTCGCCGATACCGAGGCCATGCTGGCCGATCCGGGCAACTGCCTGTCACGGGCTTACGACATGGTTCTTAACGGATCGGAAATTGGCGGTGGTTCCATCCGCATCCATCGCCCGGAAATGCAGCAGGCGGTGTTCGGGCTACTGGGGATTGGCGAGGACGAGGCGCAGGCTAAGTTCGGCTTTCTGCTGGAGGCGCTGGGCTACGGCGCGCCGCCCCACGGTGGCATGGCGTTTGGCATCGATCGCCTGGTGATGCTGATGGCTGGCGCAAGTTCCATCCGCGAGGTGATCGCCTTTCCCAAGACGCAGCGTGCGCATTGCCCGTTGACGGACGCGCCGTCGGCGGTCGAAGATACCCAGCTGCGGGAACTTGGTCTGCGCAGCGTTACCAAGAAGCCCGCAAGCGCCTGATCGATATAGCGATAACCGCCATGGCCGGTCATTCCAAGTGGGCTAACATTCAGCACCGCAAGCGGGCGCAGGACGCCAAGCGTGGCAAGCTGTTCACGAAACTGATTCGCGAGATTACCGTCGCCGCCCGCTCGGGCGGTGGCGACCCTGCCACCAACCCGCGCCTGCGCACCGCCATCGACAAGGCGCTGGTGGGGAACATGACGCGCGATACCATTGAGCGCGCCACCAAGCGCGGCAGCGGTGGTGGCGACGGCGATAACTATGAGGCGGTGCGCTACGAAGGCTACGGCCCGGGCGGGGTCGCCATCATGCTCGACTGCCTCACTGACAACCGTAATCGAACGGTCGGCGAAGTGCGGCACCTGTTTTCAAAAAACGGTGGCAATCTGGGTACCGATGGCTCCGTGGCGTATCTGTTCGAGTCGCACGGGGCGATCGTTTTGCCGCTTGAAATGACCGAAGACCGGGCGTTCGAGCTGGCGCTTGAGGCTGGTGCGGACGACGTGCTGGTGCAGGAAGGCGGCATCGAACTGCTGACCGCACCCGTGCGCCTGCACGAGGTGCGTGAAACCTTGCTCGGGCTGGGGGTCGAGCCGCAGTCGGCGGAACTGGTGGAACGGCCAGTGACCGGAGTTGAACTCGACATGGAGCAAACGCTTCAGGTGGTCAAGCTCCTGGATGCGCTCGAAGACCTCGACGACGTGCAGCAGGTGTACTCGAACGCGGAGTTTTCGGACGAGGCTCTGGCCACGCTGGCGTGACGCGCATACTCGGCATCGACCCTGGATCGCGGTTGACCGGCTTTGGATTGATCGAGGCGCGCCGTGGGCAGTCCGGTTACCTTGACAGTGGCGTGATCCGCACCGGCGATGGTCCGCTCGACGTCCGGCTTGGGGTCATTTTCCAGGGCGTTTGCGAGCTGGTGGCTGAGTTTCAGCCGACGGCGGTGGTGGTTGAAGGGGTATTCGTGCACCGCAATGTCGGCTCTGCCCTAAAGCTTGGTCAGGCACGTGGCGCCGCCATCGTGGCAGCGGCCTTCCGCGGTGTGCCGGTGACCGAGTACTCGCCGGCGGAAATCAAGAAAAGCGTGGTCGGCAACGGCCGGGCCGCCAAAGCCCAGGTGCAGTTCATGGTGGCGCGTTTACTCGGCCTTGCCAGTCTGCCGCGAACCGATGCCGCCGATGCCCTGGCCGGCGCGCTGTGTCATGCCCAGTGTCTGCTGGGTGGCCTGGCGCTGGCAGCTACCAGGCGCAGACGTTGATCGGTCGGCTCAGCGGCACACTGTTGGCCAAGGCACCGCCGGCCTTGCTGCTCGATGTGGCGGGTGTCGGCTACGAGCTTGAAGCGCCGATGAGTACGTTCTACCGGCTGCCGGCGCTGGGCGAATCGGTAGTGCTGCACACGCACCTGGTGGTACGGGAAGATGCACAGTTACTGTACGGCTTCGCGAGTGAGGCCGAGCGGGCACTGTTCCGGCAACTGCTGAAAGTCAGTGGTGTTGGGGCCAAGCTGGCGCTGGTGATTCTGTCTGGAGTCGCGGTGCAGGAACTGATCGAGATTGTGCAGGAGGCCGACGTCGCGCGCCTGGTGCGTATTCCGGGTATTGGTCGCAAGACCGCCGAGCGGCTGATCCTGGAACTGCGCGAACCCCTGGGTCGGCTGGCAGTGGCCGCGTCCGCCAGTTTTGTGTCGCGGGACGGCGACGCGCTTCAGGATGCCGCCAGCGCGCTCGAAGCGCTCGGTTACAAACCGGCCGAGGCGCGAGCGGCGCTGCGCGATCTGGCTACCGACGGCCTGCGTAGCGAAGACCTGATCCGGTCCGCCTTGAAACGGCTGATGCGGGGTTAAGCGTGGCCATCGAGCGCGACGGCATATTGCAACCACAGGCCATAGCCGTCGACGAACCGCATGTCGAGCGTGGCATCCGGCCAAGCCGCATGGCCGACTACGTCGGCCAGCGCGCGATCCGCGAACAGATGGACATCTTCATCGGTGCCGCGCGCGCGCGCGGCGAAGCCATGGATCATGTGCTTCTGTATGGACCGCCGGGGCTTGGCAAGACCACGCTGGCGCACATCATTGCCCACGAGCTTGGTGTCGGCCTGCGCAGCACCTCGGGTCCGGTGCTGGAGCGGCCAGGCGACCTGGCTGCCATTCTCACCAATCTTGACGCCAACGACGTGCTGTTCGTAGACGAGATACACCGCCTGAGCGCCACCGTTGAGGAGGTGTTGTACCCGGCAATGGAGGACGGGCAACTGGACATCATCATCGGCGAAGGCCCGGCGGCGCGCTCGATCAAGCTTGATGTGCCGCCGTTCACTCTGGTTGGCGCGACCACCCGTGCCGGGCTGCTGACCTCACCGCTGCGCGACCGCTTCGGCATTGTGGCGCGGCTGGAGTTCTACGACGAACCGGAGTTGACGCTGATCGTGCAGCGCGCCGCGCGTTTGCTGGGCTTCGGCCTGGATGAGGGTGGCGCGCATGAACTGGCGCGTCGTTCCCGTGGTACGCCGCGTATTGCCAATCGCCTGCTGCGACGCGCCCGCGACTATGCACAGATGCGTGCCGATGGCGCGGTCACGCGCGAGGTGGCCGATGCGGCGCTCGCCATGCTGGATGTCGATCAGCGCGGTCTGGACGGCAACGACCGGCGCCTGCTGCTTGCCGTGCTCCAGAAATTCGGCGGCGGGCCGGTCGGGGTGGACAATCTGGCCGCGGCCATTGGGGAAACGCGCGACACCATTGAGGATGTCATTGAGCCGTTCCTGATCCAGCAGGGCCTGCTGATGCGTACACCACGTGGTCGCGTTGCGACCGAGGCTGCCACGCTCTACCTTGGTTTGCCACCCACCTCGGTACCGCTGGTTCCGTCGGATGACAGCCCGGACGACTGACCGTCCTGCCCAGCGGCAAGTTGCCACGGGCTCGAGCCCCGCCGACTGTTAGAATTCCGCGTCACGATTACTGTCTTAGCCAACAATCGGGTCGGGTCCCCGCCAGGGACCGATTGTGTTGTGGCGATTTTTCCCGCGGAGCCTTGCTTGGCCAACGAGTTGTCGATTACCCACCTCATTCTTGGCGCCGGCCCGGTCGTCAAAATGGTGATGCTGATCCTGCTGGCGGCCTCGGTGCTGTCCTGGACCATCATGTTGCGAAAGCGGCGAGCTTTCGCTCAGGTCGCGACCGCCATCGAAGGCTTCGAGCGCCGTTTCTGGTCCGGCCGGGACATGGAGGAGCTCTACCGCGTAGCGGCCAGTAGCGTGTACCCGCCTGGCAGCGTGGAGGGGGTATTCATCGGCGGCTACAAGGAATTCCGGCACCTGTACGAGCAGTCGCATCTGCCGATAGAAGCCGCGCTCGACTCCGCCCAGCGCGGGATGCGGGCCGGCATGTCGCGCGAGATGGAGGCGCTCGACGAGCACCTGCCATACCTGGCCACGATCGGATCGATCAGTCCTTACATCGGTTTGTTCGGCACCGTGTGGGGCATCATGGCGGCCTTTCAGGCACTCGGTTCGACCGGCCAGCCCACGCTTGCGCTGGTGGCGCCGGCCATCTCCGAAGCCCTGGTCGCGACGGCGATGGGACTGTTTGCCGCCATTCCGGCGGTGATTGCCTATAACCGCTTCGCTGCCGAAGTGGAGCATCGTGCTGGCCAGTATGAGGCGTTTATTGAGGAGTTTATGAGCCTGCTGCAACGCCAGGCGCACGCATTTCGTGCCGGTTTAGGCCAACGCGGCGCGGCGGCGGCGCGCTAAACGCCGTGGCACAGGCACAAGGTCGGCGTCGGCGCAGCCGGGTGATGGCGGAAATCAACGTCGTGCCCTATATCGATGTGATGCTGGTGCTGCTGATCATCTTCATGATCACAACGCCGTTGCTGGAGCAGGGCGTGAAGGTTGACCTGCCGCAGACCAAGGGCCAGGAAATTCCTGCCGAGCAACAAACCCCGGTCCAGGTGACAGTGGACCGGGACGGCAGGTTCTACTTCGATTTCAAGACGTATCGCAGCGAGCCCGGCAAGCCGGAGGATGCGGCGCGCCTGGTGGCCCTGACCCGGGTAGCGCTGGACAAGGATCCCGATGCGCCGGTCGTGGTGCGTGGCGACAAGGCGGTGCCCTATCAGTCGGTCATTGAGGCAATGGCGCTTCTGCAGCAAGCCGGTGCGAAGAAGGTAGGTTTGATAACCCAGGTGACTGATTGACTCCATGGTGACGCGGCGTAGTTCCAAGATGGGCCTGTCGCGGCCTTTACTGTGGGCGGTGCTGCTGCATGTGGTACTGATACTTTTGCTGACCGTGGGTATCGAATGGTGGAACCCCGAGCCGGCACGCCCAGCCGGCCAGCCTATCGAAGCCGAAGTGATCGACCCGGCAGCTCTTGATGCGGCGCGCGCCGAAGTGGAAGCAGCTGAACGCGCCAGTGCCCAGGCGCAGCGCGATCGTCATAGCAAGGCGGCGGCCGAGGAGCGGCGAATCGAAGAACTCCAGCGTCAACGCGCGCAGGAGCAAGAGCGCGCGCAAACCGCTACACGAGAGCGACAAGCGGCCGAGGCAGCTGCCCAGCGGGCCGCCGAACAAGTCAAACAGCAGCGTGCCGAGGCCCAGAAAGCAGCACAGGCCAAGCAGCTGGCGGACGCCGCTGCGCGCGCCGCCGCCGAGAAGGCCGCGCAAGCCAAGCGTCAGGCGGATGCCGAAGCCGCCAGTCAACGCGCGCAAGCGACCAAGGCGGCGGCCGAGAAAGCCGCCGCGGCTAAGGCAGCCGCGTCCAAGGCAGCTGCCGACAAAGCGGCGGCGGAGCGGGCCGCGGCGTCAAAAGCGGCCGCCGACAAGGCCGCGGCTGACAAGGCAGCGGTTGCCAATGCAGCGGCCGCCCAGGCGGCTGCCAGCGCCGACCAGGCGAATCAGATCAGCGGCTATGTCGCCGCGATTCAGCGCCAGGTTCAGGCGCGTTGGCGCAAGCCAATGAACTGGCCGCCTGGCCTGCAATGTGATGTGCGGGTCAAACTGCTGCCCAGCGGCGAGGTCATCAGCGTGCAGGTCGTCAGTTGTGGCGACGCCCCGGTGTTTATCGATTCGGTGCAGGAGGCAGTCACGGCGGCATCGCCCTTACAGGTTCCCACAGACGTTAGGTTGTTCAATGAACACTTCCGAAATTTCATTTTTGTATTCAAAGCCGAAATGGGTTGAGCTCGGGCTGTTAGGCCTGTTGCTGGTACTGCTTGCCGGCACCGCGCGCGCAGAACTTCGGATCGAGATCACCCAGGGCGCGGCGCAGACTATCCCCATTGCGGTAGTGCCCTACGGCGGCGATAGCGCAGGTGCGGATGCCATCCACGCAGTTATTGGGGCGGACCTCGGCCGCTCCGGCCAGTTCCGTCTGGTGCCGGATGATCAGATGGTGTCGCGACCGACCGAGGCCACGCAGGTGGATTTTCGGGACTGGCAGCTGGTTATGGCCCAGTACGTCACGATAGGTCGCGTTCTGCCGGGGCTGGATGGAAAGGCCGATGTGGAGTTTGAGCTGTTCAACGTCGCGACTGGCCAGCGTATGACCGGCGCCCGTTTTGCCGGGGTGGCGCCCGCCAACAGGCGGCGCCTTGCCCACCATATCGCCGATCTCATCTACGAGGCCATCACGGGTGTGCGCGGCGTTTTCAGCACCCGCGTGACTTATGTGACGCAGGTTGGCAACAACTATGAGTTGCAGGTGGCCGATGCTGATGGCCACAATCCGGTCACCGTCTTGCGTACGCAGGAGCCGGTCCTGTCGCCGGCCTGGTCTGCGGACGGCCGCTTCGTGGCCTATGCGACCTACAGCAACCGCAGGGCGGCCATCTTTCGCCAGGATGTGAGCACGGGCGTTCGCCAGTTGGTGTCGTCGTTTCCGGGCCTGAACGGGGCCCCGGCATTTTCCCCGGATGGCCACCGTATTGCCATGGTCTTGTCCAAGGACGGCAACCCCGACATCTACGTCATGGATCTTGCTGGCGGCCCACCAAGGCGGTTGTCCCAGCACTACGCCATCGATACGGAACCGACCTGGTCGCCCGATGGGCGCTACATTTACTTCACCTCGGACCGCAGTGGCGGGCCACAGATATACCGCGTTCCGTCCACGGGTGGTGCCGAAATGCGCGTGACCTTCGAGGGCAATTACAACACTCGTGCCAGGGTGTCGCCGGATGGACGCAAGCTGGCAATGGTGCATGGCGCTGCCGGTCGGGGCTACCGCATCGCCGTGCAGGATATCGCCAGCCGTCGCCTGGACGTATTGACCGACGGCCCGCTCGACGAGTCCCCGAGCTTTGCGCCGAACGGTCAGATCATCATCTATACTACGAAATCAGGCGGCGCCGAGGCGCTGGCCACGGTATCGGTTGACGGCAATGTACGCCAGCGTCTGGGTATCTCCCAGGCCAAGGTGCGCGAGCCGGGCTGGTCGCCATTTGGTTCTGCCCCTTAGATTCTTCCACCCTTGCGAGGAGCTTCTGCGCATGAAGAAGTTTTTGTATGTATGCGTAATTGCCCTGACTGCCGTTGCAGTCACCGGCTGCGGCAAGAAAGCGACCACGCGAGCTGGTGCCGATTCGGCCACAAGTGCCGGTGCAAGCGGCGCTAACGGCGCAGGGACCAGCGGTGCCGGCACGGGCAGCGGCTTTGCCGCGGGGTCTTTGGATGACCCGAGCAGCCCCCTGTCTCAGCGGCGGATTTATTTCGACGTTGATCGTTACGACGTGAGCGACGAATACCGCTCCCTGGCCGAAGCCCATGCCGGTTACCTGCGCGGCAGCCCGAGCGCGGCGGTGACCCTGGAAGGCCACACCGACGAGCGCGGCTCGCGTGAATACAACATTGCGCTTGGCGAGCGCCGTTCCAATGCGGTGCGCGACTTGCTGGTGGCTTTGGGCGCCTCGGGCACCCAGATCACCACCGTCAGTTATGGCGAGGAAAAACCCGCCAGCGATTGCCATGACGAAAGCTGCTGGTCGCAAAATCGCCGCGTGGAAATCGTGTACACGGCCCGGTAAGTACGGATGCGCTTATGTTCCGGCCGCACCGGCGGCGCCTTTGCCCTGTTATTGACCATGGCTGGTGGGGCGGTGGCCGCGCCCCGCGCCATGGATTTCGACCAGCGCCTGAGCGCGGTGGAGCAGGCCGTAGGCGCGGCGAGTAGTGGCGGCAGCCAAAGCCAGGCGCAGCTGGTCATCCAGCTGCAGCAGATGCAGGCGGAATTGCGCCAGCTGCGCGGCATGGTGGAGGAGAGTGCCAACCAGGTGCAGCAACTGCAGAAGCGGCAGCGCGAGTTTTATCTGGATCTCGACGGTCGTTTGAGCGCACTGGAGTCGGGCGGTACGGCTGTCCCCAGGCCACCGCAAACAGGTACTGCCCCCCCCGTTGCGCAACCATCCTCCCCGCAGCTCGCTGCTGGCAGCGAGACCCCACCGCCAGCGCCGCCCGCGGCTGATGCGGCGCCGGTGGAGCGCCCGATCAATGCGCCTACTCCAACCCAGGGGCAGGAAATCATGCCGCCGGCACAGCAACCGGGGTCGGCGGCGGTCGCTGTGGCGCCCGGCGTCAACGCGGGCGAGCAGGAAGCCTACAGGGCGGCCTCGGACCTGCTCAGAATCGGGCGTTACGACGAGGCCATCACCGGCTTTCAGGCGCAACTCTCACAGTATCCGGGCGGTGCTCTGTCGGATAACGCCCAATACTGGATTGGCGAAGCGTATTACGTCACCCGGCAGTTCGACCGTGCGTTGGCGGAATTCCAGCGCGTCGCGGCCGAGTACCCACAATCACCCAAAGCGGCCGATGCCTTGCTGAAGGTTGGTTACATCCAGTACGAACGGCGCGAGTTTTCTGCCGCCCGTCAGACACTGGACAGCCTGAAAACCACCTGGCCCAACAGCCCGGCGGCGCGCCTGGCTGAAAACCGCCTGCGTCGAATGCAGGAAGAGGGCATCTGAGCCGCCCTGCGGCCGATTGGCAATGCTCCAGGGAACCCATGCGCCGCAGGCCGTTCAGCCAGCGGTGCGGCTAAAGATCACCGAAATCTTTCACTCGATTCAGGGCGAGGGGCTGACGGCTGGCGTCCCGACGGCGTTTGTGCGCTTAACCGGCTGTCCGCTGCGTTGCGGTTACTGCGATACCGCCTACGCGTTCAGCGGTGGCGAGTATCTGGAGCTTGCCGCGATCATGGCCCAGGTCGGAGGTTTCGGCGCCTCGCACGTGACCGTGACCGGCGGTGAGCCACTGGCCCAGGCCGGGTGTCTCGATTTGCTGACGGGCCTGTGCGATGCCGGCTACCAGGTGTCGCTGGAGACCAGCGGCGCGCTGGACGTGGCTGAAGTCGACCGGCGGGTGGTGCTGGTCTTGGACCTGAAGACACCCGCTTCCGGCGAATGCGCCCGTAATCGCTACGCCAATGTCGAACACTTGAAACCCGGTGACCAGGTGAAGTTTGTATTGGCGGATCGCGCCGACTATGACTGGGCGGTTGCCACGGCCGCGCGGTACCGGCTGGGCGAGCGGGCCACGGTGCTGCTGTCACCGGTGCACGGCGCGCTTGAGGCTGCCAGGCTCGCCGACTGGATGCTGGCCGATCGCCTGTCGTACCGCTTGCAGCTGCAATTGCACAAGCTGCTGTGGGGCGAGGTGCCCGGGCGATGACACGACCAGCCGTCGTCCTGCTATCCGGTGGGCTCGATTCCGCGACGGTGCTCGCAATGGCTCGCGCTGATGGCTATGACTGCCACGCACTGAGCATTAACTATGGCCAGCGCCACGGCGCGGAACTTATCGCCGCAGCGCGGGTGGCTGTGGCGGGCGGTGCGTTGAGCCAGCGAACGGTGTCGGTGAATCTGGACGCCATCGGTGGCTCGGCGCTCACCGACAGCAGCATCGCGGTGCCGTCCGCGCCCAGTGCCGGCATCCCCATCACCTACGTGCCGGCGCGCAACACGGTGTTTCTGGCAATCGCACTCGGCTATGCCGAGGTGCTGGCGGCACAGGCGATCTTTGTAGGCGTGAACGCCGTTGACTACTCTGGCTATCCAGACTGTAGGCCGGCCTACATCGACGCGTTTCGCGCCCTGGCCGCGGTCGCCACCAGGGCGGGCGTGGAAGGCCATGCCCCCCGTATCGAAGCGCCGTTGCTACACCTTGCCAAGGCCGACATCATCCGCCGCGGGCTGGAACTGGGCGTCGATTATGGGCTGACAGTGTCTTGTTATAATGCCGACCCGCTCGGCCGCGCCTGTGGCCACTGCGACGCCTGCCATTTACGGGCACAGGGATTCAGCGCCGCCGGCGTGCCCGATCCTACGGTTTACTTTTTTGCCTGAGGGAGCGTTTTGTTCCGCCGGGCCGTTAGCTCAGTCGGTAGAGCAGCGGACTTTTAATCCGCGTGTCCAGGGTTCGATTCCCTGACGGCCCACCATATTTTTCAATGAGTTACAGTTTCACACTAGGACAATGAAGAGTGGTGTCACTGTTGTGTCACGTTGCGGGCGTCGTTCAAAAATTAGTGGCGCGGACCGCCTTCTCGGAAATCTGGAGCCCGTGTTCATGAAAGGGGCCAATTTCATCCTAAGGTTGATATATTGTGAGGTAACGATTCGCACCTGCAGGAGACGATAGTGACAGCGTCACTTCATTACGAAGCGCCGCCGCTGATTGAAGTTGTCTACGATTTGGAATTTCAACCACTGGACGCATTTCGTGCGCCTCACTTTGGGCTGTTCTGGTCTCGCTTGGTTGAGAGCTTCCCTCGATGTGAGCAGGCTCCGCCGCTTGGGGATTTCCAGATCATTGCAGGTATTCCGTTGCCTCGGGTCTGGCTCCTGGGTGAGCCATTTCTTATTCAAATGCAAAACAATCGGTTCATTCTTAACTGGAGGAAGGACCCCGACTTCGCCGATTACCCTCGATACCCGAAAGTTAAGGATAAGTTTCGAGAGCTTTACGCCAATTTTAGCGATTTTCTATCTGAATACAATCTCGGAGTTCCAGTCCCAACTGCCTGTGAGCTCAGATATGTGAATCAAATTGACCAAGGAAGTGGATGGAATTCATTGGGCGATCTATCGAAAGTGTTCCGCCACATCTGTTGGAATGCGGATAGCGAGTCAATCCTTGCCAATCCTTTGGCAATTGCGTGGACAGGTCACTTCCAGCTACCCGGGGATATGGGTAAGGTTGTGATTAATATAAAACATGGCAACAAGGCAGACGATACGTCTGTATTAATATTAGAGCTTGTAGCGCAAGGTCCTGTTGGAGACGACGTGTGGGGTTGGTTCGATGTGGCGCGTGATTCTTTAAACCGCTCTTTCCGTGATGTTACCGCAGATGAGATTCAGGAGAATGTATGGCGCCGGAAGTGAATAGGGGCGAGAACTCTGTCTGGTGGTCTCCTCGGCTGGTCGAGCGACCCGTCAGTTCCTCTT
>NZ_JBFIII010000067.1 GCF_041601295.1 Immundisolibacter sp. | reverse complement strand
GTCGGTGCCGGTCCAGTTTTGCACCGCACGACCGATTTCATTCTGCGTCTCCTGCGTACAGGCGACGAGCCCAAAAGCGAGTGCGCCTAAAACAGCTTTACGGAACATAAGTCGGTCCTCTAAGTCGGTCAAGCCAAGGGCGAGCAAACGCAGCCCAGCGGTCACAGCGTCATTGATGCGCTCTTTATGCGCATGGAGCCGAAAACGTAGGAAAAGTACAGCACGACAATATACTGCCCGTTGGCGGCAAAATCGGCCCAATCCTGCCGGGCCCATCCCACCGCCACCGATCACTTACTTCGGCATTTCCAGCGTTTCGTCAGGAAAAGCCGCCCTGAAACGACTCTCACTATCCCTCATGGCCTTGGTGCCACCGCTGATTTCCTGATTTCCTTTCTCAATCTCTTTCTTGCCTTTCTCTATCTGTTTCTCGGCTGATTCGATACGACTTTCGCCACTCTTTACCCGCGCTTCACCCGTGATCACAAGCTTTTGACCCTGCTCCCAACTCTTTGCAAGACTTTTCTTAAGGTCTGCCCGTGCTTGAGAACTGCCAGCATGATCCCGCATGGCATCGGCGATAGTCGGTTTCGTTGCACAACCGGACAACAACAGCACAGTCACTCCAGCGCCAAATAAAATTTTCCAGTCAATCATCATTAAAATCTCGCGTGAATATAGGGTTTTCATTGTAACATGATTAATCATTTCGGTAAAATATAGGCCTTGGTTAATAGGTTATTTTGGCGAGCTAATGCAACCCGCGATCTGAGAAAAGGCTTATCGGTTTTCCAACCCTGAAATTGGACCAATCATTACTTGAGATGAAGCGGGCCAACCGCTTCCCCATGGACACCGGACCTGAGACTATCGCGTTCCCGGCGGCGAATGCGTCGATACCTTTCTGCTACGGCTCTCCACGTCGGCCGACCCAGGCATTTATCCAAGCTCTGGCCGTCGAATACCTTCTCGACGGGAAGCCGTTGACGCGCTACATGGGAAAAACCGGCATGCTGGCTTGGGTGAATCAGGGCGATCTAACTGAGTGACACCAGATTCTAGACCACCTTCCTGCCCGCGCCAGACCCTCAAAACATGGCTTACTCAACCGCCGCCTGAATACATGACAAATTAATCCGATAGCCAAGATTAAAGCTATGTTAATCATAAATAATTGAGGGCTGGTCTTTCACCTTAGTACGCGAGAAACGGACTGCTTCGGCGACCCCTTGTGCATGGTCCGGAAAAGTTTCACAAGGTGGCGGGATAGGCCATGCTGCCGCGCAGAAACCTTCAACAACCCGCCACTGAACAATAAATCGTTGGTTGGGATATCCGCTGATTTAATCAGCACGTCGCCAGAAACTGATCTGGATTGACAGATTGTGGCGTGGGTTTCGACCAATAATGCAAGAACAGCCTTCCGCATGACACTGACAGTAAGCCACCGACTTTCAGTCCTGCGCCAACCACTCGCGGGCGTTTGCAAACAGTTGCCGCCAGGGTGCGTCGTGCTCGCTCCAGCCAGGCGGAGCCCAGGAGTGTTGCACGGTGCGGAACAGCCGCTCCGGGTGCGGCATCATGATTGCAACCCGGCCGTCGGCGCTGGAAAAACCGGTGCTGCCGCCCGCGGAACCATTCGGATTGTCGGGATAGCGCTCGGCCACCTGACCGCGACCATCCACGTAGCGCAGCGTGGCCAGCATTGTGGCTTCAGCGGCGAACTGCGCCTGCCCCTCGCCGTGGGCCACCACGATGGGCAGCCGTGAGCCCGCCATGCTACGCAGCCAGACGCTGTTGCTTTCCAACACCTCCACCAAGGCAAGGCGCGCCTCGAACTGCTGCGAGCGGTTAGGTACGAAACGCGGCCAGTGCTCGCTGCCGGGTATCAGCGCGGTGAGCCGCGACAGCATCTGGCACCCGTTGCACACGCCCAGCGTCAGAGTATCCGGGCGCTCGAAGAACGCCTCGAACTGGTCACGCGCACGGGGGTTACCCAGTATCGATTCGGCCCAGCCACGGCCAGCGCCAAGAACGTCGCCGTAGGAAAAGCCACCACACGCGGCCAGCACGCGGAACTCGGTCAGCGATACCCGGCCGCCGAGAACGTCGCTCATGTGCACGTCGACCGGGGTGAAGCCAGCCTCGGCAAAGGCGGCAGCCATTTCCAGATGACCGTTAACGCCCTGCTCGCGCAGGATGGCCACCCGGGGCTTGGCACGGTCGCTGGGCGTTGGCGTCATACGGAAGCTGACCCGCGCCGAAAGCCCCGGATTGGCGACGTCCAGCAGGGCGTCATATTCCTCGTCGGCGCAGGCCGGATCATCACGCAGGCGGGCGATCTGATGCGAGGTCGCGGACCACGTTCGATGCAGCTGCACACGACTGGCGGCGAACACCGTCTGGCCGCCGAAGCGGAAGGCGATTTCGCCATCCCCCCGTGGGGTGCCGAGGTCGAAGGCCAGGTCGCGAATCCCACAGGCACCCAGAAGATCATTCACCCGCGCCAGGTCGGTGGCACGCACCTGGACCACGGCCCCCAGTTCCTCGTTGAACAGGGCGCGCAGCGGATGGCTGCCGGCCCCATCCAGGTCAATATCCAGGCCGCAATGTCCCGCGAAGGCCATCTCGCACACGGTCGCCAGCAAACCGCCATCGGAGCGGTCGTGGTAGGCCAGGAGCAGATCGCTGGCAGCCGCCTCGCGCACGAAACGGAATAACCCGGCGAGCAGTTCCGGGTGGTCAAGATCCGGGGGCGTGCTGCCGGTGGCGGAAAGTACCTGAGCCAGTGCGGACCCACCCAGCCGACCGCGGCCGGCGCCAACATCAATCAGCAACAGGCGGCTGTCCCCTGCGTCCAGGCGCAGTTGCGGCGTGAGGGTGCGTCGCACATCCGTCACGGCGGCAAACGCGGTGACGACGAGGGACACCGGCGACACCACCGCCCGCGCGCTGCCATCCTGGGCGCGCCAGGTGGTCTTCATGGACAGCGAGTCCTTGCCCACCGGGATGGCGATGCCCAGCGCCGGGCACAGCTCCATGCCCACCGCCCGTACTGCTGCGTACAGCGCGGCGTCCTCGCCCGGCTCGCCGGCGGCAGCCATCCAGTTGGCGGACAACTTGACGGCACCGAGATCGGCTACGTCGGCGGCGACAATATTGGTGATCGCCTCCCCCACCGCCAGGCGCGCGGCAGCGGAGGAGTCCAGCAACGCTACCGGCGTGCGCTCACCCAGGGCCATGGCCTCGCCGGTGTAGCCAACGAAATCGCTGGCGGTCACCGCCACGTCGGCGACCGCCACCTGCCACGGACCCACCAGTTGGTCCCGGCACACCCGTCCGCCTACCGATCGGTCACCGATGTTGATGAGGAAACGCTTGTCGGCCACCGACGGCAGTTGCAGTACGCTTCGCGCGGCTTGGGCAAGGTCGACCGCGTCAAGATCGAAGCGCTGCGGGGTCGGCGGCGACGAGCGCACGTCGCGCAGCAGGCGTGGAAGCCGACCATGGCCATCGACGGCGCCGCCGTTGGACCGGTCGGGCGGCTCGGCACCCTGACCGAGAATAGCCGCCAGTTCCACGTCGATCGGCGTGTTGCCGCGGGCGGGATCGCTCACTCGCAGGTGGCCGTCGTCAGTCACTTCGCCCAGCACGGAAAACGGGCACCGCTCCCGGGCACAGATGTCGGCAAAACGCTTGCGGTCGCTGGCGCCGATAACCAGCACGTAACGTTCCTGCGCTTCGTTGCACCACAGTTCGAGTGGCGACAGGCTGGGGTCAGCCGTTGGCACTGCACCGAGGTCAATCAGGGTGCCGCGCCTGACCGCGGCCACGATTTCCGGCACCGCGTTCGAGAGCCCGCCGGCGCCGACGTCGTGGATGCTCAGGATCGGGTTATCAGTGCCCAGTTGCCAACAGCGGTCAATCACTTCCTGGGCCCGGCGCTGCATCTCCGGATTGCCCCGCTGCACGGAGTTGAAATCAAGCTCCGCCGTGTTGTCGCCGCCGCCCAGCGACGAAGCAGCGCCACCACCCAGGCCAATGCGCATGCCGGGCCCACCCAACTGCACTACCAGATTCCCGACCGCGAATTCTTCTTTCTTGTGAACCTGCTGGGGCGTGATATTGCCCATGCCGCCGGCGATCATGATCGGCTTGTGGTAACCGCGAACGCGCCCGCCGACCATCTGCTCGTAGGTTCGGAAGAACCCGGTCAGATTCGGCCGGCCAAACTCATTATTGAAGGCAGCCGCGCCAAGCGGGCCGTCAATCATGATGTCCAGCGCACTGGCGATACGATCCGGCTTGCCGTAGGGCTGCTCCCACGGCTGGGGCAGGCCCGGCAAATGCAAGTTGGACACCATGAAACCGCACAAGCCAGCCTTGGTGAACGCGCCGCGACCGGTGGCCGCCTCGTCGCGGATTTCGCCACCGGCACCCGTGGCGGCACCGGGAAACGGCGCGATCGCCGTCGGATGATTGTGCGTCTCGACCTTGGTCAGGATGTGGGCAATGGTCGACAAGGGCCTGTATTCGCCACTGGCCGCATCGATCACCAGCAGTTGTGCCCGGTGGCCTTCAATCACGGCCGCGTTGTCACTGTAGGCAACCAGCGTGCGCCGCGGACTGCAACGATGGGTATGGCGGATCATGTCGAACAGGCTGTGTTCCTGCGCCACGCCGTCGACGATCCACTCGGCGTTGAATATCTTGTGCCGGCAGTGTTCGGAGTTGACCTGCGCGAACATCATCAACTCGACGTCAGTGGGGTTGCGGCGCAGACGCACAAACCAGCGTTCGAGATAATCCAGTTCATCGGCCGACAGGGCCAGGCCCTGCTCACGATTGGCCTGTTCAAGCGCCACCCGGCCGAGTCCAAGCATATCCACGCTGGAGAACGCCGCGGCAGGCGCTGCGTCGAAAAGCCGCCCGGCGAGCGCCGCATCGGTGGTCAGAATCTGGGTCATGCGATCGTGCAGCAGCGGCGCCGCAACCGCCAGCTGCTGGGCGGTCGGCTGTAGCTGCGCGGGACCGAGCCGATAGCGCACACCGCGCTCAAGTCGCAATACGCCGTTCACGCCGCAGACGGCAGCGATATCGGTCGCCTTACTGGACCAGGGCGTCAGGGTACCGGGGCGCGGCAAGGCCAGCAGTTCGCCGGCTGCCAGCTGTAGCGGCTCAGGTCGACCTTGCACCAGGGCCGCGAGGCGATCCATATCCGTATCAGCGCTGACCTGCGCCAGATACACCTGGTCCGCCCGTACCTCGGTCAGGCCCGGCACCGCCGCCCGCAAACCTCCGCTAAGGCGTGACAGGCGAAACTCGCCCAGCGCCGGTTCGCCCACCAGATACAGCACTTGCCCCACCCGGCTACTCTCCCGCTGGCAGATCTACCCCGATCCGGCGAGCCACCTCCTCGTAGGCCTCGACCACGCCACCCAGATCGCGCCGGAAACGGTCTTTGTCGAGCCGCTCACCGCTACTGGCGTCCCACAGCCGGCAACCATCCGGGGTGAATTCATCGCCCAGTAGCAGTTCACCGTCGAGGCGGCCGAATTCGAGCTTGTAGTCAACCAGGGTGATGCCCGCGGCGGCGAACAAGCCCTTGAGCACGCCGTTGACCTTGAAGCTGAGCTCGCGCATGCGGGCCATTTCTGCCGCGGTGGCCCAGCCGAAGGCGAGTACGTGATCGTCGTTCACCATCGGATCGTGCAGGGCGTCGTTCTTGAGGAAGAACTCGAACAGCGCGGGGTCAAGCGGCAGCCCCTCGGCCACGCCCAGGCGCCGACACACGCTACCGGCGGTGACGTTTCGAACCACGCACTCCACCGGCACCATGTCCAGGCGGCGTACCAGACTGTCCTGGGGTCCTGCCAGGCGCAGGAAATGCGTGGGCACTCCGGCCTGCTGTAGCCGGCTCATGACGAAGGCGTTGATGTGGTTGTTGACCAGGCCTTTGCGAACCAGCGCCGCTTTCTTCTCGCCGTCAAACGCCGAGGTGTCGTTTCGATAATGCATCAACAGGACATCGGCGGCGTCGGTGGTGTACACCGTCTTGGCCTTGCCTCGATACAGCTCTGTGCCCCGCGGGTCGGTCATGCTCGGTTCCGTAATAATCGCTTCAAAGTCAGGCGCTCAGGCGAGATCGCACCAGCCGAGCCCAGCATCCTGATCGGCCACCGCAATCCAGTCAGCGGTGCAACCCAGGGCATCGGCCATGGCTGCGCGGGCCAGTTCCGGTCGATTATTCTGCTCGCTCAAGTGCGCGGCCGCGAAATGCTTGAGGCGCCCGCAGTCAAGGCTGGCGATGAACTGTGCTGCGGCGGCGTTGCTCAGGTGTCCAAAATCGCCATCCACCCGGCGCTTGAGCGCAGCGGGATAATGACCGCCCAGCAACAGGTCGCGGTCGTGATTGCACTCGAACAGCAACCCATCACAGCCCGCCAACACGGTCCGCATATGGGCGGTGGTATGGCCCAGGTCGGTCACCGCCGCGAAGCGCGCCGAGCCATCGGACAGCAGGTACTGGCAGCTCTCGCGCCCGTCGTGGGGCACTGGAAACGGCGTAATGGCCAGCCCGTCGATTTGCCACGGTGCGTGGCAATTGATGTAGCGAACCTCCGGAAGTACGCCCACCTGCGGCGCCAGCGCGGCCAAGGTGCCGGGTGTGGCCCAAACCGGCACGCGTCCGGCGCGCGCCACAGCGCCTACGCCGGCGACGTGGTCGGCATGCTCATGCGTGAGCAGGATCGCGGTCAACTCCGACAGGTCCATTCCCAGCCGCCCAAGGCGCCGGCGCGTTTCCGCGACTCCAAATCCACAGTCGATCAGCAGCGTGGTGCTGCCGGCCTGCACCACGGTGGCGTTGCCACGGCTGCCGCTGCCCAGTGAGGCGAAGCGCACGCCCGCCTTCAAATCAATCGAGGTTCTGCTGAATCTTGCGCAGGACCTCTTCGGCGAGTAGTGCCGTAACCAGTTTTTCCTTTTCGTCGAACACCAGTACGTTGGTGTGCTCACCGTCGGACTGCAACAGCACCAGCAGACGCTGCTTGCGGTTGCTCTCCTTGTCGCCCCAGAACATCAAGGTACGGGCAACACGACCACGCAACTGGCGATGCTTGTAGTCGACGAAATACAGGCCACGCGAACGATCGCGGTCGTCAACCGTCATTTCAGCGGCTTCCAAAGCCTTGCCCACGGTACGCCAGGCGCGGGAGAAGTCTTCGGTCACCACTAGCCGCGGGACACCTTCAGCACCGCGCTCAATGCGCGGACCGGCGGGGCCAGCATCTACGTCCATATGCTCCGGGGGCGGCGAGGTGAACAGTCCGCCCTCACCCTCGGTGCCCAGGCCCTGCGTGACACTGCCGTCGTCTATGCCCGGCACCACCAACGCATTCGAATCAGCGATGCCCGTCAGGTCAGGCGGAACTTCGAGCGGCGGAAGTGATTCAGCCTCGCGATACTGTTTTTCCTGCGGGTCGTGTCCAAGCAGCCCTCCCAGGGCACCACAACCGCTCAGCTGCGGCAACGCAAAAACCAGAGCCAGAAAAAGCGGAGCGTGCTGCCTGAAAGTAAGTCGCTGCATGATGCCTCGGTGAGTCACAGTAGGGACGCCTGCCGCAAAGCGGCATGCAAAGTAGCGTGATGGGCTGCCGACAGGGGAGTCAGTGGCAGGCGTATACCTGCCTCGATCAGGCCGAGTTCGGCAAGCGCCCACTTCACGGGAATCGGGTTGCCTTCGACAAAAAGATCCCGGTGCAGGGCCTGTAACGGTGCATCGAGTGCCAGCGCCTCCTCGCGGCGACCGGCCAAAGCCGCTTCGCACATCTCGGCCATGGCCTTGGGCGCAACGTTGGCCGTCACCGAAATCACACCCCGATAACCCCTTAGCATGAGCTCCGCCGCCACCGCATCCTCACCACTGAACAACCAAAAATCTGCTGGGCAGCGGGACAGAAGCTCGGTCGCGCGCTCCAGGCTGCCAGTGGCGTCCTTCAGCCCGATAATGTTGGGCACCAGTGCCAACCGCAGCGTGGTTTCGGTGAGAAGATCGCACGCCGTTCTACCCGGCACGTTATACAGGATGTTCGGAATCGGAGCCGCCTCGGCAATGGCCAGGAAGTGCCGGTATAAACCTTCCTGCGTCGGCTTGTTGTAGTACGGCGTCACCAGCAGGCAGGCATCGACCCCGACGTCGGCCGCGGCGCGCGTCAACTCAATCGCTTCGCTGGTGGAATTGGCACCCGTGCCGCCGATCACCGGCAGGCGCCCGTCCACCCGGCGCACCACCTCGGCAATGACGCCAACGTGCTCGTCCATATCCAGCGTGGGGGACTCGCCGGTCGTGCCGACCGCCACGATGCCGTGGGTTCCGGAGCTGACGTGGTATTCGACCAGCCGTGCGAGGGCGGCGTAATCTATCGCCCCGGACGCAGTCATCGGGGTGACCAGGGCGACGACGCTGCCGTGGATCATGTAAAAGTCCAGCTGGGAAAGGCGGCTATGTTACTGACCCCCTCGCCTCCCTGACAAGCCGCGCGCCGCTGCGCGCCACGCCCTACCGCACGGAATACTGCGCATGCCAGAACCAAAGATCGGCGCCCCGGCGCCCGACTTCAGCCTGCCGGCCAGCGGCGACAGGATCGTCAGCCTCGGCGCGCTACGCGGCAAATCGATAGTGCTGTATTTTTATCCTAAGGACAGCACCCCCGGTTGCACTCTTGAAAGTCAGGATTTTCAGAGGCTTTCCGGCGATTTTGCCAAGCTCGGCGCGGTGATCCTGGGCGTCAGCCGCGACAGCACGGCCAGCCACGACCGGTTTCGTGCGAAATTCGGCCTCGGCTTTGATCTGCTGGCCGATACCGACGAGATCGTCTGCCGTCAGTACGACGTGATCCGCGAAAAGAATATGTACGGACGCAAGGTGATGGGTGTCGAGCGCAGCACCTTCCTGATCGACGCATCCGGGGTGCTGCGCGAGGCCTGGCGCAAAGTTAAGGCCAAAGGTCACGCGGCTGCCGTGCTGGAACACCTGCGCACGCTTTGATACCGAATCGCCCCGTTGCTCCGCCAACCATAACCTGGCGCGGCCGTCAGTCGCCTTCGGCCAGCCAGGCCGCCACACGCGCACGCACTTGAACCGCTCCGGCCCCGCTCAGGTTCGACAGCAGCAGCGGTTCAAGCACCGCATCGAACACCGCCAGATCGCGCTGCACCTTCAGTAGCGCCGCCTTCGCGGCGCCGCGACCGAGTTTGTCGGACTTGGTCAGCACCGGCTGCACAGGCACAGCCAACGCGTTCGCTGTGGCGATTAACTGGCGGTCACCGACCTGCAACGGGTGTCGGATGTCCATGAACAACAACAGGCCGCGCAGGCTTTGGCGTTGTTCGAAGTATGCCGGGATCACCTGGCCCCAATCGCGGCGGCGGGCCGCCGAGGTTGCGGCGTAACCATACCCCGGCAGGTCCACCAGACGGCGGCGGTCGTCCAGCTGAAAAAACAGCAGCTCCTGCGTGCGCCCCGGCGTTTTGCTCACCCGCGCCAGGCCGCGATGCCCAACCAGAGTATTCAAGGCACTCGATTTGCCGGCGTTCGAGCGACCGGCAAACGCCACCTCGGTGCCCTCGTCGGGCGGCAGATGGTCAAGCGCCACCGCGGCGCGCCAGAACACAGCGCCGTGCAGGGGATTGGGAACCGAGTCATTCATGAATGGTCCGGATGCAGATGCCGGGGCGGTGCCGGCGGAAACAGAACAATCGCAAGTCGACGCGCCCGCCGCACCCGGCCTCAGACGCCTGATGACATGCTGGTAGAATACTGCGCCGTTTGCGCCCACTGCCGTGGCACCGGGCGCAACAACCCCAATATGTCCATTCAAAATCGAAACGGGAGTCTGTGGATGCGAGGCTGCAAGTGGATCATGGTGGCTGCCTGCCTTACCTTGGCAAGCGCCGCGCAGGCGGCAGGTAATGCTGAAGCCGGACAGGAAAAATCAGCCCCGTGCCAGGCTTGTCACAGCAGCGACGGCAACAGCGTGGTGGGCATGTATCCCAATATCGCCGGTCAGCATAGCAGCTACGCCGAAACCCAACTGAAGGCCATGCGCGACGGCCAGCGCAAGGATCCGATCATGTCACCGATGGCCGCGAGCCTCAGCGATCAGGACATCGCTGACCTTGCCGCCTTCTACAGCAAACAAGAGGTCAAGCACGGCAGCGTGCCCGATGAGGTCGTCAAATCTGGCGGCGAAATCTACCGGGCGGGCAACGCCAAAGCGGGCGTGCCCGCTTGCATGGCCTGCCATGGCCCACAGGGCTTGGGCAATGCCCCGGCCGGGTGGCCTGCCCTCGGCGGCCAGCACCCGGAATACATCGCCAAGCAACTCGGCCTGTACGCCAGCGGCGAGCGCGACACTGACGTCAACGGCATCATGCGGGATATTGCCGCGCGCATGAGCAAAACGGATATCGACGCCGTATCCAAATATGTCTCCGGCCTGCACTGAGGCCGCTCGCGAGGAGCTTTATCGATGCGCATTCGCTCCCTGATTTGGCCACTGGCGCTGTTGCTGACCGCTCTGGGGGCCAATGCCGCGCCCTGGGTCGAGTTGGCCAAACCACAGCCAACTCAAGACCCGGCCAAGATCGAAGTGATCGAATTCTTCTGGTATGGCTGTCCGCATTGCTATTACGCCGAGCCAGCTGTGGCCGAATGGCGCAAGCGGCAACCGGCCGAGGTGCAGTTCGTACGGGTACCGGCAATTTTCAACACCAACTGGGCAGTGCTGGGACGTGCCTATTACGCAATGCAACAACTGGGCTTGGGCGAAGACGTGCACCGCGCGCTGTTCGAGGCCATCCATACCGACCGCAAGAACCTGAACGACGAGACCAGCCTGACCGAGTTTTTCGCTACCCACGGCGTGCCGCGCGAGAAATTCGCCGACGCGTATCACTCGTTTGGGGTAGACAGTCAGACCGGGCGCGCCAACCAGATGACCCGCGCCTATGGCCTGGAGGGCGTGCCCACCTTCATCGTCAACGGCAAATTCCGCGTCGACGGTACCAGCGCCGGTAGCGAGGCGGGCATGTTCGAAGCGCTGGACCAGTTGGTAGCGCAGGAACTCAAGACCGCCAAGTAAATCGCTGGCCGCGCCGTGAGCGCGCGTTGGATTTTCTTGTTCTTCTATTTGAACGGATCGACCACCGGCTTGATTTCTTCCAGCCGGTGCATGCGTTCCATGGCCTGCGGGATTTCAGCCAGACTGTAGGTATCGCCGAACAGTCGCTCGAACGGGAAACGGTCCTTCTGCGTCGCCAGAAAGGCCAGCGCCTCGCGGTAATACTCTATTCCCGCCGAGCGGATGCCATGGACGCTGATCTGCTTCATGACAAACGCCATGCCGGGAATCTGCGCCGGCTGCGGATCACCGGCGCCGATGACCACGATGCGCCCGCCCATGCGGGTAATGCCGATAGCCTCCTCCAGCGCGTGGTGCGAGCCCGAGCACTCGAACACCAGATCGGCACCACGACCTTCAGTGAGGCTGCGCACCAGCTCCGCGCGCTGCTTGGGGTCGGTGGTTTCGATATTGCACACGGCATCGGCACCGAACGCGGTCGCCACTCCCAGGCGGCTATCCGGCGCGCCAAAGCAGACAACCCGTCGAGCACCAAAGGCCCGCGCCGCGGCCACGCCATACAGGCCCACCGGGCCGCTCCCCTGCACCAATACCGTCTCGGTCGGCCGGATGCCGCCGGCGCGGGCAGTGGCATGCATGATGGTGCGCAATGCGCAACTGGCCGATGAGGCCCAATGGCTGGGCACCTCGTCCGGCACCTTGACCACATGACAGGCCGGCAGGATGTAGGCGTACTGTGCGAAGCCACCCAACAGGTGGGGATGCTTGCCGCAGTCGGCGTAACCGTAGGGCGTGAAATTGGTGCACAGCGTCGGCTGGTGCGCCACCACGCAGTAATAGCACTTGCCGCAATAAGCGTAGGCCCAGATCACCCGGTCGCCCTTGGCCAGGGGCGCTCCGGCGACGTCGCAGTCCCGCCCGGCGCCGAGTTTTTCGATCACGCCCACCATCTCGTGGCCAAGAATCGCCGGGGTCTTCGACACTGGATGCAGCAAGCCCATGTGCACATGATGGTCGGTACCGCAGATGGTGGCGCGATCAATGCGAACCGTTATGGCGCCCGGCTCCGGGTCCGGCACCTCAAACTCGCGTACTTCGAACGGCTCCTTGTAAGCCGCCATCACCAGGGCTTTGGCTTTCATATCAGGCGAATCTCCACGTTTTTACGACCTTCGGCACCGAAGTAATGCACGGCCTTCAGCTGCGTGAAGGACACCAGCTCTTCGAGTGTTTCTTCCTGCCCCAGGCCGGAATCTTTCTGACCGGCGAAGCCAAAGCCCGGGAAATGTTTGGACGAACCATTGATCCACACCGTGCCGGCCTCGACCCGACGGGCGAACTCCATGGCGGTGTCCAGACTTGACGTCCACACGCTGGCGGTGAGGCCGTATTCCACCGCATTGATGTCCGCCAACATCTGCTGCTCGTCGTCCCACGGGATCAGCGCCAGCACTGGGCCGAATACTTCCTCCCGAAACAGCGTGTTCTCGCGGCTGACATCGCAGAACACGGTCGGCGGGACATAGAAGCCCTTATCGAACGGCGGCGCGGTCAGGCGCGCACCACCGGTGAGCACCGGCAGGCCTTCCTGTTTCGACAGATCGATGTAATGCATGGTCTTGTCGAACTGCTGCTGCGTCGACAGGCCAGCCATCAGTGTTTCCGGATCCTGCGGGTCGCCGATGCGAATCGCCTCGCAGGCCGTCTTGATAGCCGTCTTGGCCTGCTCGTACAGCGAACGGTGAATGAATATCCGGCTGGTCGAACCGCAGCTCTGGCCCGCTGTCTGGTAGAAGTTCATGCCGTGTACGGCCGACGTGAACGCCTTCTCGGCGTCCGCGTCGGGGTAAATCACCATCGGATTCTTGCCACCGAGTTCGAAGGTGAAGTCCTTCAGGTGCCCCGACTCGGCGGCAATGCGGTAGAAAGCCAGCGCCGCCGCCTTGCCACCGGTCAGCGTGATGCGCTTGATGTCCTTGTGGCCGACGATCGCCTCCCCTACCGGCCGCCCGCCAGTAAGAATCTGGATCAGCCCCGGGGGGATATGCGGGGCCAGAATCTGGCCGATGCGCAGGGTCGACAGGCTGGTGTGCTCGGAGGGCTTGATGATCAGCGCGTTGCCCATCAGCAGGGGTGCTGCGATGCGCATGATGCTGAACATCAACGGGTGGTTGAAGGCACAAAAGCGCGCCACCACACCGAACGGCTGCGGCAGGGTGAAATGGATGTTGTCGCCGGTGAACCGATCCCCGGAGCGGCCGAACACCTGCGGCGCCAGACCCATCTGATGACGCAACATGCCCACCGAGGCGCGGATGTCGGCCCGCATCACATGAATCGGGCTGCCCGTATCCAGAACATCAAGCTGCGCCAGCTCCTCGCCGTGCTGTTCCAGTACCGCCGCCAGCTTGCCGATCAGGCCCACCCGCTGGAAAACCGGGACCTGTGCCCATTCGCGCTGGGCTGCCAGGGCGCCACGAACGGCTTCGTCGACCAGCCCGGCGCACTCGGGTACCGAGCCGATGGTCTCGCCAGTCGCCGGATTGATGGCTGCAAAACGCTGGCTCACCGCGGGAAACGTATTGTTTACCAACGGCGCGAAGTCGTAACTCACGCGGTGTACTCCTCGACGGGAGCGGCCATGCGCAGGACCGGACCGGGCTCGCTCATAGGTCGGTAAACGAACCTGCGGCTGTTTTCACCCGGCCGGCCCTGGCAGGACCGCAATAAAAGGTTTGTCCAGCAGTCGGCGAGCTTCAGGCCGCAGCGCGACTGAAGCCCATGGCCTTGCGGTACCACTCCCACCAGACGATGTTGGCGATTTCATCGTTCTGACCCGATTTGTACGGGTCTTTATCCTTGCGCACGCCCTTGAGGAAAAACGCGTTCTCGGTGCCGGCCTTGAGCGCGTTCTGGATCCGGCTGAACACCGCCGCGTCTTCCAGGCTGACCAACCCCGACGGCCCGAGCAGGTTCGAGGACTGGCGCAGGCGGTGATTGGCCATTTCCTCGTCGTCGTCCTCGTGACAGAAGTATGCCCAGTGCACCTCGGTCTTGAACGGACCGCGCGGCATGCCAAAGCGGAAATTGAACATGTCCAGATGCTTGGTGCCGAACGATATCAGCGACGGACACACCACATAGGAGCCCTTGCTCGGATCCACACCCCTGAATTCCACCAGGCTCGGGTCTTTCAGAAAGTCGCTGTTCTTGGCGGCGGCAAGTTGCGACACCAATGCGATAAGACCATTGTCGGCCACCGTGCAGACGCCCTTGCCACCCTGCCAGTTGAGCAGCTTGAACGCCGCATGCAGCAACGGCGGGTGATAACCGTCCTGATCGCGGTAGGTTTTCCAGTTGGCGTTGTACATGACCTTCTGGTAGCCCAGGAGTTTGAGCCGGCCGTCGCCACCGAGGGATTCACGCAGCGGCTCGGCGATCTCCCCGAGCTGCTCCGACAGCGGCGCGGCGTTGTCGTCCAGAGTGGCAAATATCAGACCGGCAAAGATTTCGAAACGAATCTTGCGCAGGCCGAAATCGGCCTTGCAGAAGTCCTCTGGAAAGTCGTCGTCACCCGGCACGCCACGCAGGTTGCCACCGTTGTCGTACAGCCAGCGGTGGTAGGGACACTGGAACTCGGCCGCGTTGCCGCGGACCTCTGGCACCAGCATGGTCCCGCGGTGCGCGCAGGCATTGTGGAACACGCCCACGCCGCCGTCCGCCAGGCGGGTGATCAGGATCGGCACCTCGCCAATATAGAACGTCTTGTAGTCCCCCGACTCGCGAATTTCCCCGGTATGCGCCACCGGGTGCCAGTGCGGCCCATAGAACAGGCGTTCCAGTTCCAGCTGATAGATCTCAGCGCTCTCGTAGAGCGTCTTCGGAACGGCATTCGCCTTGGCCGGGAAGGTGACCAGATCCTGGACAAACTGGGTGTTCGCATTCATTGCGATGAACTCCTTTAAACAGCGGGACAGATCACCGGTCAGGCGGCAGTCGGCAGCTTGACGCCCTGGGCATCAAGCTCGGCAGCCAAGTCCATCACGCCCTCGTAGAAGATGCGCGAGGCCTCCAGCGCCGTATCGAGGCCGGCCAACACGTCGGCCGCCAGCTCGGGCGTGGTCACGTGACGCTTGATCGGCGCCCACACCACCTTGCCCGCGTGTTCCAGGTCGGCTTTCTCGTGGTAACGGAAGAAGAACAACTGCTCGTCGGTGAGACCCAGATCCTTCTGCCACTTGTCGGCGCTGATGTTGGTTTCGCGGTTGATGGCCGTGAGCACGAATTCTTCCAGCGAGGTAGACAGCCAGCCGATGATCCAGTGCCGATTGCGGCACAGATTCTCGGTCACCTGATGCCAGATATCGGTCTTGGGATTGGGCTTGGCTTCGTTCAGCTCCTTGTCGGTGACGCCCAGCGTGCGGGCCATCTCGAACAGAATTTTGGTATGCGGCGCCTTGAGGTTCTCGTCGTAGACCAGTTCTTCCAGCATCTGGCCGATGGTCTTGCGCACCACGGCCTGGTCCGGGCAGCGGCTCATCCAGGCCGGCCGATAGCTGGCGCTGAACTGCCGATTGCGGATTGAATGCTGGATCATCCACGCGCGGGCCATGCCGACCGTCATCTTGGCATGCAACCACGGCCAGGTCAGGGCAGTTTCCACGCAACGCTCGGCAATACGATCGACAATGTCCTGCTGATTCATGGCAAATCTCCCAGCTTCGAGTAGTGGACAGGGCTCATTCGGCGGTGTTTGAATGGCGGCCCACGGAACGTTCGGTCAGTAACTGCGCCATAGTCGCCCCGCCATCGTCGCCAAGTCAAGAAGCTTCCACCTCGGCATACCATTCCGTTCCATCCCCCGGAGACTACTTATGAAATTTGGCTATTTCTACGAAATGCAGGGCGCCTCGGACCGCAGCGACAACGTGCTGTATCAGGAGCACCTTGACCAGTTTCGTCTGGCCGACGAATTGGGCTACGACTGCCTGTGGCTGGCCGAGTTGCACTTCCAGCGCGCCTATTCGGTGCTGCCGGCACCACTGCTGCTGGCCGCCGCCGCCAGCCAGGTCACCAAACGCATCCGGCTGGGGATGGGCATTTCCGTGCTGCCGATCAACCAGCCGCTGCGCCTCGCCGAGGAACTTGCCACGCTGGACATCCTGTCCAACGGCCGCGTCGACTGGGGCATCGGCCGCGGCCACCCGATGACCGGTATCTATGACCACTTCAATATCGATATCGACCAGAGCAAGGCGCTGTTTCGCGAGCACCTGGACATCATTCGCCTTGCCTGGACCGAGGAAGAATTCAGCTTCAAGGGCAAGTTCAACACCATCGACAGTGTCAAAGTGGTGCCCAAGCCGGTGCAAAAACCGACCTTGCCCACGTTCGTCTCGGCCTTCAGCCCGGACACCTTCGACCTGGCCGGCGAATACGGCTTCAACCTGTTCCTGCCGGCGCAGGTCATGCCGCTGGAGCAGCTCAAGCAGGC
>NZ_JBFIII010000066.1 GCF_041601295.1 Immundisolibacter sp. | reverse complement strand
TGCGGAAACCCAGGGCTGGCAGTGCGAGGTCGTCAGCGCCCACCCGGGCGAGCACGGCGGCTACAAGGAAGTGATCGTGCGCGTGGAGGGCCGCGGCGTGTACGCGCGCCTGAAGTTCGAGTCCGGCGGTCACCGCGTGCAGCGCGTGCCGGTCACCGAGGCGCAGGGCCGCATCCACACCTCGGCCTGCACCGTGGCCATCCTGCCGGAGGTGGACGAGGTCGACAGCATAGACATCAACCCCGCCGACCTGCGCGTGGATACCTACCGCGCATCCGGCGCCGGTGGCCAGCACGTCAACAAGACCGACTCTGCCATCCGCCTGACCCACCTGCCGACCGGCACCGTGGTGGAATGCCAGGACGAGCGCTCGCAGCACAAGAACCGCGCCCGCGCCATGGCGCTGCTCAAATCGCGCCTGCTGGAGGCCGAGCGCCAGCGCCAGCACGCCGAAGAAGCCGCCACCCGGCGCAGCCTGGTCGGCTCCGGCGACCGCTCCGAGCGCATCCGCACCTACAACTTCCCGCAGGGCCGCGTCACCGACCACCGCATCAATTTGACTTTGTACAAGATCGATCAGGTCATGGCCGGCGACCTTGAAGCCCTGATCGCGCCGCTCAGACGCGAGCACGAGGCGGAACAACTGCTCAGCCTGGGTCTGGCATGAGCGCCGCACTGGCAACCGACCATGCCACGCCGAGCGTGCAGGATTTACTGACCACGGCCCGCCAGCACTGCGCTGCCAATACCGTCGCGGCTGAGGATTGCGGCCTGCTGTTGGCGTTGGCGCTGACCGTGCCGCGCGCCTGGCTACTGACCCACGGCGACATAACAGTGGACACCACAGCGCGCCGGCGCTTCGAAACGCTGCTCTCGCGCCGCCTGGCCGGCGAACCGATGGCCTACCTCCGAGGCCGGCAGGGCTTCTGGTCGCTGGAGCTGGAGGTTACCCCCGACGTGCTGGTGCCGCGTCCGGAAACCGAACTTCTGGTGGAACTCGCGCTCGCCCACATGAGTGAACGCGGCCGGCTGGCCGACCTGGGCACCGGCAGCGGCGCCATCGCTCTGGCGCTGGCCAGCGAACGACCGGACTGGCAAATCATGGCCACCGACCAGAGCACTGCCGCCCTGGCGGTGGCCACCGGCAATGCAGCGCGGCTGGGCCTGCGCGTCGAATTCCGGCGTGGGCACTGGTTCGCGCCGCTGCCTGGCGAGCGCTTCGACATCATTGTCAGCAACCCGCCCTACATCGCTTCAGACGACGCCTGCCTGCAAGGCGACGGCGTGTGCCAGGAGCCACGCACGGCACTGGCCGCTGCTGACAACGGCTTGGCCGACCTCGCGGCCATCGCCGCCGCCGCGCCGCGGCATCTGCTGCCGGGCGGCTGGCTGCTTCTGGAGCACGGCGCCGGGCAAGGCCCGGCGGTGCACAAACAGCTGACCGGCGCCGGCTTCGCAGATATCACTACCCACGCCGACCTTGCCGGCCGGCCGCGCGTCACCCTGGGACAACAGCCATGCGCGAACTGAACGACGACCAGCTGCACCGCTACGCCCGTCAGCTGGTACTGCCGGAGGTGGACTTCGACGGCCAGGCGCGGCTGTTGGACGCACGCGTGCTGATCGTCGGCATGGGCGGGCTGGGCTCGCCGGTGGCCCTGTACCTGGCCGGCGCTGGGGTCGGCGAACTGGTGGTTGCCGATCACGACCAGGTGGACCTGTCCAACCTGCACCGGCAGGTGCTGCACCGCAGCGCCGACGTCGGCCGACCGAAGGCCGAATCCGCCCGCGACGCGCTGCTGGCGCTCAATCCCACTATCCGCATCACGCCTATCACCGGGCGCATGGACGCCGACTCGCTGGCGGCGCAGGTGGCAGCGGTGGACCTGGTGCTGGACTGCACCGACAACTTCGACAGCCGTTTCGCCATCAATGCGGCCTGCGCCGTGGCCAGAAAGCCGCTGGTCTCCGGCGCCGCCATCCGCTTCGAGGGCCAGGTGTCCGTGTTTCGCCTGGACCGGCCGGACGCGCCCTGCTACCGCTGCCTGTACCGCGACGCGGGCGCCGAGGCCGAGCACTGCTCGCAGGTTGGCGTGCTGCCGCCGGTGGTCGGCGTGATCGGCGCCATGCAGGCACTGGAAGCGCTCAAAGTGCTGCTGGGCATGGAAACCGGCCTGGCCGGCCGGCTATTGATTTTCGATGGACGGCGCAGCGAATGGCACAGCGTCGGCCTGCGCCAGGATCCCGACTGCCCGGTGTGCCGCGCCCGCCGGGCGGCGCCTTGAACCGAGGCAGCTTCAACCAGGCCTGGATCCCGACCGCGTTACTGCTGGTCGCGTGTGCCGCCGCCTGGCTGGTGCCGCAGGCGTTCGTGCCGCTCAAGGGTGCCATCGTCCCGGCGCTCGGCCTGATCATGTTCGGCATGGGGCTGACACTCACCGGCCCGCAACTGACCGCCGTGCTGCGCCGGCCGCGTTGGCTGCTAATGGGCATCGGGCTGCAATTCGTGGTGATGCCCGCGGCCGCGCTGGGCCTGGCCATGGCGCTGGACCTGCCGCCGACCCTGGCCGCCGGACTGATCCTGGTCGGCACTTGCCCGGGCGGCACCGCCTCCAATGTGGTGACCTATCTGGCCCGCGGCGACGTGGCGCTTTCGGTGGCCATGACCGCCACCTCCACCCTGCTGGCACCCCTGGCCACGCCGTGGCTCACCTTGTGGCTGGCCGGCACGCGCATCGACGTGCCGGCGCTGGCCATGTTCGGCGACATCGTGCGTATCGTGCTGCTGCCGGTGGCGGCCGGCGTAATGCTGCGGCGCTGGCTCACGCCATTGGCGCAGCACCTGGCGCGCTGGCTGTCGGGCCTGTCGATGCTGCTGATCGCGTTCATCGTCGCCATCATCCTGGCCCTGAACCACGGCCAGCTTGCCGCCACCGGCGTCCTGGTTGCCACGGCGGTCATCCTGCACAACACCCTCGGCTTCGTGCTCGGCTATCTGGGCGCGACCCTTACCGGCGCCGGTTCGGCCCAGCGACGGGCCATCGCCATCGAAGTCGGCATGCAGAACTCGGGGCTGGCTACGGCACTCGCCATCAAGTTCCTGCCGCCACTCGCGGCGCTGCCGGCAGCGCTGTTCTCGGTATGGCAAAACCTGGCGGGGTTGGGCTTGGCTGCTGCGTGGCGGCGCGGGCGGTGAGGCGAGGTTACCTGTGGTTTTGTCCGGCCCTCAGCCTAGAGCGCTTGCAAAATGTCGCTCACTTTCATGCCCGCAGAATAGCTGGGTAATAGCCGCGGGGCGGGACGCTCGGCCTTTCCCCCGGCACTGTCGGACTACTGACCCGATGGTGTACACGGCAGCGAAGGTCGACCAACCGAACCGGTCATCAGGTCCGAAGCTATATGGAGTACCTCCCAGATTGGCCCGGCCACGCTCCTGATCGCCAGCGTGCATACAATGGCGCGGTGTACAGTGATTCCAGGTTGGCGGCAGCGTGAAGTTGCCGGCCGGACACGGCGCCTTGGTCGCGAGTGCCCGCCCCGCCGGATCGGCGTATGCCTCAGGCTAGCCAATCAACTGTTGTCTTGGGAGGGCCGGCGCGCCCGGCGCTAGGAAGTTCAATTCGATACGGAAACTACGCGCATGACTGCTAATGACAATCCCCTCAACGCGCGAGTCTCGCGCAAGACAGTGCTTGCCTTGATCCTGGTCGTGCTGGCAGGCGTGACGGTGGCGGACAGGTTCGGCTGGCTCGACTTGCGCGACCCCATCCACACCACCGAGTCCGCCGCCGCCCCAGCCGACCACCCGGATGCCATCGCAGCCGCCATCGCGCAGGAGACGGCAAAGATCGTCTTGAAGCCGCGCCCGGCTGTTCCATCGGCAGACAATGCGGCGGCCGTGCGGCGCGCCGTGCAGCGCGGCGACTACGATGCCGCTGGCAAGCTCATCGATGATGTCTACACCCACAGCAAATTGGAAAACTGGCATTTTTCCCCTTTTAACGACCTTATGGGCTATGTGGCGTTTCCGAAAGATGACGCGTTTCTGGGGGGATTGAATAAATGGGTACAGCAGACTCCGCAGTCCGCGTTCGCCCATCTGATTCGGGCTAATTACTATTATGGTGTTGGCGTGGATGTGCGGGGATCACGCTTTGTTTCGGAAACGCCGGAAAGCGAATTGAACGCGTTCCGGGATTACATGAAACTGGCGACGGCGGATGCACTCGACTCAATCCGCCTGGACGCGACCAATCCGTACGCCTATTTTAGCTTGGTCAGAATATACGCTATGAGCGGCAACACACCGATCATGGAAAACGCTTTCCAGGACGCCATCAGCCGATTCCCCAACTACTATCCGCTATACACCGAGCGCCTTAAAACGCTGGCCCCCAAATGGGGCGGCTCGCCGCAGGCCATGGTGGCTTTTGTTAACCGATACGCTGGCCATGCCCCGGAAAATTCGCCGCTAAGATTGCTGCATGTGGAACTGTACGCCAGCCTGTTGAATACGGCGGCGCTTGCTTGCGACGCATACCGCGCCGAACAGTTGGAGCAATGTGTCGGCGCTGCGATGGAGTCGATGGCAGGCAGCGACGTGATGCGTCAGGTTGACACCGCACTCGAGCTTTACAATAAAATCGACCGTTACCAGTTTACGGTGGCCCTGCAGCCATCGCTGAGCAAAATCGTGCTCATGTCAGGCGCGGGACACTTTGCCGGCAGCATGCTCGAAGCCGCTGCCAGCCACATGGGAACACAGCTTCAGTTGTCCGAAAACAACGCCGGCCACAACAACTACATGCTCGATGTGACCGTTGCGAACGTCTGGCAGAACAAAAAACATTACGACAACGCCGAGAAAAAATACCAGGAAGCGCTGGTTGACGTGGCAACGTTTCCTTTCCCAGGCGAAGCGGAGCGCGCCTGGGCCATGGTCGACATTTATCGAAGGATGTCCGGCCTGTACAACGACATGGCGCAATACGTGAATGTGATTGCGTACCAGGATGCTGCCGAGGCGATGGGAGGGTCGGGCGACGGATACAAACATCTGAAATGCTTTGCGTATTACAAGCTGAAGCATTTCGATGAGGCGGTGCGGGACTGCACGAAGCAACTGGAAACCGGTGACGACATGCAAACGCGGTTCTGGCGCGCAAAGTCATACCGGGCGGGCGGGCAGAACGATGCTGCACTGAAAGATTTCAGCATCGTTGCGGATTCGCAGAATCGTCACTTCAGGACTTCCGCTGCCATCGATGTGTCCGTCATCTACGGCGATCGAAAGGATATGGTGTCCATGCTGGAGTCACTGAACAGCCATGCTTATCTGTTCGATGAAAAAGGGCAGAGTGAGGAAGACCTTGCCATCAGTTACAACAATCGCTGCTATGCGCATATGCAGCTTGGACGGCTGCAGGAAGCACTGACAGATTGCGAGGTATCTCTGAAGCACGGAAATCTGCCGGACGCGTATCAGAAATACCAGGAATTGCTGAAAAAAGTGCGCCCCGAACCGAACAAGCCCAGCACTCAGCACGGTCCGGCGATTTAGCTCCGGGCTGGCGGCGACCGCCGCCATTCGCCGGGTGCCGAAAGTCGCGAATACGCGAATAACGGAATAGCGGGGTAGCCCATATGCAGCACAGCGCAATACGGGAAATCCTGTCGCTCAATCTCCCGGATTCCGCTACGCGGCATCCAGGTTATGTTTTGTTCGCCGCTGAGGGGCGACAGGACGTTTAGTACACCCCCCAGCGCCGTGTCTGCATGGCGCCGCGCACGCGCTCCAGGGCCAGCGTCTCGGCGGCTTGTCGGGGGGTGTTGCCGGTGGCCTGGGCGCGATCCAGCACGGTCGCGGTGTTGGCGCGGATGCGCTCCTCAACAGCGGCCAGGGCAGCGCCTTCGGTGGCACCTTGCAGTTCGAAGGCCGCGCAGATCACTCCCCCGGCGTTGGCGATGAAGTCCGGCACCACCCACACGCCGCGCGCGTGCAGGCTGCGCTCTGCATCGGCGGTCGCGGGAATGTTGGCGCCCTGCACCAGCAGCGCCGCACGCAGGCGATCCACATTGCCGGCGTGGATCACGTCCGGTCGGGCAGCCGGTATCCAGACCTCGCAGTCCACGCCGATCAGTGCCTCGGCATCGATGATCTGCGCGCCCGGATAGGTGACCACGCTACCGCCATGGGCCTTGATGGCGAGCAGGCGGTCCGGGTCGATGCCGTCCGGATTGTGGATGGCGCCGGCCGAGTCGGCCACTGCCACCAGTCGCGCGCCGCGGGCGGTCAGCAAGCGGGCCGCGTGCTGACCCACGGAGCCGAAGCCCTGCACCACCAGCCGGGCGCCGGTGAGCGGCCGGCCCAGCCTGGCCAGCGCAACCTCGGTGGCGTGACACACACCCCAGCCGGTGGCGCCGATCTGGTCCAGCGGAATACCGCCCAGGGCGCGCGGCAGACCGGTGGCACGGCCGATTTCGTCGTGTATCCAGGCCATGCAGGTCTCGTCGGTGCCCATGTCCGGGCCGACGATGTAGCCGTGTTCGTGGCGCAGCGCGGCGGCGAAGGCGCGGATCAGGCGCTCCTTGTCCGCCACCGGCATGCGCGGGTCGGCGCGCAGTACCGACTTGCCACCGCCGTGCGGCAGACCGGCGGCCGCGTTTTTTAGCGTCATGGCGCGCGCCAGGCGGGCGCATTCTGCGGTGGTGACGTCGCTTGCCATGCGCAGGCCACCGATGGCCGGTCCGCAGGCGAGGTTGTCCAGCACCACGGTGGCGGCCAGGCCCAGCGCTGGCTGATGCACATGGATGACACGCGCGGGACCAAGATCGTCGGCAAACGGCAAATCAGGGTGCATGATTCGGATTCCTCGGCACGGCGGCGGCGAGTATGAAACCAGCGATTGCCTGCTCGCGGCCCTGATTGCACTCATGGCAGGGAAAGCGACGTGCAGAACCGGATGGTACGGACTGGCAGATCAAGCGGTTCAGACTCCGTGAGACGGGCCGGTGGAGGGGCGGGCACGATGCGGCAGTGGGCGATCGGCGGTCACGCCGCTGAGCATGGGGCTCCAGGGGATAAAACTGGCGCGATCCGGTCTGGCGGCCATCCAGCACGCAAACGAACAAAGCCGATGCGAAGAATCTTTTTAGTCCTTTGCCTGGGCGTGGCCCTTGGCGACAGCCTGGTGGCAGCCGCGGAACCGGCACAAGTCGAGCTGTACGTGCCGGCCGGCAGCGAGCCGCGCGTGATGAGCCTGAGCGAACAGAACATGCGCGAGGTGGTACCCGGTCGGCTGTATATGAAGCACATGGTCGGCCCGGACATGAGCGTGGTGCTGCTCAACATCAAGCCCGGCGAACCGACGCCGCTGAATCCCGGCGGCCAGCAGCATTACCAGGGCGAGGAGGCCACGCGCGCGGCGACCATCAGCGGCGGCGCGATGCCGCCCTTGCACGTCCACGGCCAGGAAGTGGCCATCCTGCTCAAGGGAGAGGGCAAGGTGGTCATCCGCGGTGGCAAGGAGTTCCCGTTCAAGACCGGGGAGGCCATAATCATGCCGCCAGGCCTGCCGCACACCGGTATTTTCACGGCGCCCGAGAACCTGGTGTTGAGCATTACCACGCCGCGCCGGCCAGAGTATGGCGCGCATGACCAAGCCGAGCGCTGATCCACCAGCAAGCCGAAGGAACCCCCCGCCAGTCATCTGCGAAGGAGAGTCCCGACCATGAATAATCCTGCACCCATTCTGCGCTTTCACGAACGTTACCCCGAGCTGGGGACGGACCCGATTCCGGTCGAGGTCAACACCTCGCCTGAATACTTCGAGCGCGAACGGGAAAAGATTTTCCAGAACGCCTGGTGGTGCGTCGGTCGCGACGAGGAAATCTCCCGCCCCGGCGATTACCTGGTACGGGATATCGAGGCGATCAACGCCTCGGTGATCGTGATACGCGGCGAAGACGGCGCGGTGCGCGCTTTCCATAACGTCTGTCAGCACCGCGGCAACAAGCTGCTGACCGAGGAGCGCGGGCGCTGTCGCGGCATGGTGTGCGGCTTTCATTCCTGGACCTACGATCTGCAGGGCCAGCTGGCCCACGTGCCCGACGAGGACCAGTTCCATAAGTTCGACAAATCCTGCCACGCACTGTCGGCCGTCACGCTGGACACCTGGAACGGCTTCATTTTTGTGCACCCGCAAGATATGCCCGAGCGCGGTCTGCACGAGAGCTTCGGCGAGCTGAACGCGCTGATCGGCGACTTTGCCTACGACGAGATGGACCTGGTAGCCGAGTACTCGGCGGACGTGAAGTGCAACTGGAAGTACTTCATCGACGCTTTTGTCGAGGCTTATCACGTCGAGTCCGTGCATCGGCGCTCCCTGAAGGAAACCTTCAACAGCCAGGACAATCCTTACTGCCATCTGGTGGACGTGCGCCTGCACGAGCGCAATCGGTCGGTCTCGTGCTACGCCAACCCACAGCACGCGCCACACGGCGCCGAGGCGCTGGCTTACAAGGTCGGCGCCACACTTGCGCAAGGCGCGCTGGCCAGCACCACCGCGCTGAAAGGAACCAACTTCGCCGGCGAGAAGAACTGGGCCTTCGACATACACATCATCTTCCCGTGCTTCGAGATCGCCACCTCGAACGGCTGGTACTTCACCTACAACTGGTGGCCGGTGACTCACAACCGCACCCGCTGGGAGATGAGGTTCTACATGAATCGGGCCACCAATCTTGCCGCCAAGGTGAGTCAGGAATTCACCAAGACGCTGACCCGTGACACGTTGCGCGAGGATCTGTCCACGCTCGAGAACGGACAGGCCATGATGGAGACCGGCCGCATCAAGTACATGACGCTGTCGGACCAGGAAATCGCCGTGCGGCACGGATACAAGGTGGTCGAGCGCCTGCTGGCCGAGTAAATCGGCAGCGGTGCCGGCCGCCGGGCGCGGCGCCACTGTCCTACAGAGTCGTGGTGGAGGATTGGCACATGGACGGTCTACCGGAACCTTTTCGGGACTTGAGTGGTGGGATCGAGTGGGCGCTGCCGACCGAGCGACAGCGTTTTAACAAGCGGCTGGGCAACACCCAGAAAGCGCTGCAGGCCTATTACGATCTGCTGGCGCCACGCATGAGCGCGGTTATGGATTACCTCGGACAATTCGACTCGCGCGATGCACTCGCCGTCGAAACCCTGAATCTGTACTACATGGCCCTGGCCTGGATGGAGGTCTCCAACTCTGTGGAGCGCTTCCACGAGCCCGACGAATCAGGCGTATTCGCCGCCGAGCGCTACCACGTCAAGGGACCGGAAGACCTCATCGTCGGTTATCGCTCGACCTGACACCAACAGGCGGCCCTGGGGGCGCTTTTACCTACGCGGGTCAGTCCAGGCGCCCCTTGCGCCGGGCGGATGTACGCCGCACTGGAGCAGATATGCGTGTTGCAATGTGTTTTGCGGTCGGCCTGTTGTGGCTTGCCGGTAGTCCGGCCCTGGCAACCGCCAAGCTTCCCGATGATGCGTACCTCGCCGGCTACGCCGCGGCGGTGCTGGAACAGCGCCTGGGCTGGCCGGCGGACAGCTACACGCTTGAAGTGAGCGATGGCCGCCTGCGGCTGGACCCCCAGGATCACGCGGATGCGACCGCCGCAGGCGAGGCACTGGCCGCCATCGATGGCGTGCGCAAGGTGCGCCTGGCCGATGCCACTGGCACCGCCGCGGGCGGCGCGGCGCCCGGACGCTGGTTTCCCACACCCGAGCTGTTTCGCCCGGCGCTGGCCGACCCCAAGGAGCCGCGTTTCTTTGTGTCGCCACGTCATTACGACACCGATACCGACAAATTGTGGCTGGTAGAAGTCGGTTATGGCGCGGATTTTCCGGTTTACGGCCGCATCGACGAGGCCGGAAACGGGTGGAATATCGGGATCTCCGGCGGCTTGTTCGGCCTGTTCAATCTGGAAGGGGATTCCTTCGATCTGATCAACGCCGATTACACGGTGGGTATGCCGTTGGCCTGGCGCCAGGGCAGAACAAGTGGTCGGCTGCGCCTGTATCACCAGAGTTCGCACCTCGGCGACGAGTTCCTGCTCACCGCCGCGCCCGAGCGCATCAACCTCAGCTTCGAGTCGCTGGAGGCTCTGGTGGCCTACGATCTGACGCCATTTCGCGTCTACGGCGGCGGCGAGGTGCTGGTGCATCGCGAGCCGGCGGATCTGGACCGGCTGATGGCGCATGCCGGGGCCGAGTATTTCGGCGACTCGCAGGCCAGGCTACTGCCCGGCCTGCGTGGGCGGCCGTTTATTGGGCTCGACCTGAAGTCCTTCGCCGAGCACGACTGGTCGGTAGACGGCAGTCTGAAGCTTGGCATGCAATTTGACGCACCGCACACGGACCACTACCTGCGCCTGATGGTCGAGGGTTATCGCGGATATTCGCCGCATGGCCAGTTCTATTCGGACCGCATCTCCTATATCGGCGTTGGCGTGCTGTTCGGCATCTGACGGCGGCTTGAAAAGCGCTGCGCAGCCCTCACCTTTTGCGTCATGGCGGGCCACTGTGGCCCCCAGCAACTGGCAGGAGGTTTGCCATGAGTATTGTCAGACAACAGCCTTACGGATTGCTGAGCGAGTTGCAGCGCGAGATGGATCGTTTGTTCAGCGCCAGTCCCCTGCGCGAGGATGGTGCCGCCAGTCTGGCCAGCGGCGACTGGCAGCCGGCGGTGGACGTGCGCGAGGACGCCGAACGCTATGTGTTGCTCGTGGACCTGCCTGGGGTAAAACCCGACGCGGTCGACATCAACCTTGAGCAGGGTGTGCTGACCATCAGCGGTGAGCGGCCGGCGATTCCGGCTGACGAGGTCAGCGGCTATCGGCGCGCAGAACGCGCGCGCGGTCGCTTCGTGCGCCGCTTCAGCGTGCCCGAATCGGTGGATGTCGAGCAAGTCGCGGCGCGTGTCGAAGACGGCGTGCTGCAGGTGTCTATCCCCAAGCTGGCCAAGGTGATGGCGCGCCGCATTCAGGTGAACAGCTGATCCACAGCACGCACCGACTACACTGGGCCGCCCGCCTCGGCGTTGTATAGGCCCGCTGGCGGGCGGCTGCTTTCCCGGGTGCTGAGCCGCAATGGAATACAAGGATTACTACAAGACTCTTGGCGTCCCCCGCGAGGCCAGCGGGGACGACATCAAGCGTGCCTATCGCAAGCTGGCGCGCAAATTCCACCCGGACGTCAGCAAGGAAGCCAACGCCGAGGCCCGTTTCAAGGACGTGGCCGAGGCCTACGAGGTCCTCAAGGACGCTGAAAAGCGTGCCGCCTATGACCAGCTCGGCAGCAACTGGCAGGCGGGTCAGGGCTTTACGCCACCGGGCGGCGGCGGGTTCGAGTTTCGCGGCGGACAAGGGTCATCCGGCTTCAGCGATTTTTTCGACGGTCTGTTCGGGCGAGGCTTCGGCGGCATGGACGGCGCACGCCGCCGCCAGCCCCGGAGCGAGGATATGCACGCCAAGGTGCAAATCGCGCTCGAGGACGCCTATCAGGGCACCACCCGTTCCATCAACCTGAGCCAGGCCGACGGCGGGCGCAAGCGCACGCTTGAGGTGCGCATCCCAACCGGCGTGCGAGCCGGCCAGCGCATCCGCCTGGCCGGTCAGGGCGGTGGCGGCGGCGACCTGCTGCTGGAAATCGAGTTCGCGCCGCACCGGCTGTACCGTCTGGAAGGCGCGGATATCTATCTGGACCTGCCAATCACGCCGTGGGAAGCGGCGCTCGGCGCGACGGTCAAGGTACCGACGCTCGGCGGTGCGGTAGAGCTGGCCATTCCGGCCGGCTCGCAAAGCGGCGACAGGCTGCGCCTGCGCGGGCGCGGTCTGCCGACCGTGCCGACGCCGGGAGACCAGTATGTGGTGCTCAAGATGATGACGCCCAAGGCGCAGACCGACGACGCCCGCGAGCTATACCAGCGCCTGGCCGACGAACTGCCGTTCGATCCCCGGCGCGCACTGTTCTGAAGGGAGATTCAGATGTCGATACGGCTTTATCACAACCCGCGCTGCTCCAAATCGCGCGAGGCGCTGGCGCTACTGCGCGGGCGCGGCGTCGAGCCGCAGATAGTGGAGTACCTGAAAGACGCTCCGACGACCGCCGAACTGGAGCGCCTGCTGAAGCAGCTTGACCTGGAACCGCGGCAATTGATGCGGCGCGGCGAGGCCATTTACAAGGAGCTCGATCTGGACCGGCCGGCGGTGTCACGGGCAGCGCTGATCGATGCCCTGGCGGCGAATCCGATCCTGATTGAGCGGCCGATTGCCATCAGCGGCGAGCGCGCCGTGATAGGCCGCCCCCCGCAAAAAGTGCTGGAGTTGCTCTGACGAGGCGCTGAGTAAATCCATCCGGGACCGCTCAGCCCAGGGCATCCGGCTGGCGTTGCCGCTATACGGCGCGACCGGCCGCGATCAGCGCCGCCACGGCCGCCGGATCGATGCGCGTCAGCAGTGGCCGGTACGGCGCAATCGGGTGGTCCAGCAGCGGCTGGGCGCGGTCTGCCCAGGCCAGCGGCGCGCCGAACAGGGCTTCCACTTGCACCGCCATGCGCGGCAGCACCGGCGTCAGGTAAATCATCAATAGCCGAAACAGGTTCAGCGCCTGACTGCACACCCCATGCGCCTCGTCCAGCCGCACCGGGTCTTTCACCAGCGTCCAGGGCGCGGTGCTGGCGATGTACTCGTTGGCGCGGTCGGCCAGCGCCATCACCTCGCGCATGGCCCGGGCATATTCGCGGCCTTCGTAGGCCGCAGCGATGTCCTTCCCCGCCGACACAAACTCTGCGTACATGGCCGGCTGCGGCAACGTCGGCGCCAGGCGGCCGCCAAAACGCTTTTCGATGAAGCCGGCGGTGCGCGAGGCGATATTGACCAGCTTGCCGACCAGGTCGGAATTGACCCGCGCCACGAAGTCATCGAGGTTCAGGTCGATGTCGTCGATGCCACGGCCGAGCTTGGCAGCGAAGTAGTAGCGCAACGGCTCTGGATCGAGGTGATCCAGCCAGGTACGGGCCTGGATGAAGGTGCCGCGCGACTTAGACATTTTTTGTCCGTCGACAGTCAAAAAGCCATGGGCATTGACCGCGGTCGGCTTGTCGTAAGCGGCGCCCTGCAGCATGGCCGGCCAGAACAGGGCATGGAAATAAAGAATGTCCTTGCCGATGAAGTGGCGCACGTCGCTGGCGTTCCAGAATTCGCGCACCTGGTCCAGGCTGACATCCGGCCCGCGCACGCGCTTCAACCAGTCCCACAGACTCGCCAGGTAACCGATTGGCGCATCCAGCCACACATAGAAGTACTGGCTGTCCGAACCGGGCACCTTGAAGCCGAAGTAAGGCGCGTCGCGCGATATGTCCCAGTCGGCCAGGCCGGCCTCGAACCACTCGGCGATCTTGTTGGCGACCTCCTCCTGCAGGTGGCCGGCACGGGTCCAGCCGGCCAGCAGGTCGGCGAAGTCACTCAGCCGAAAAAAGTAGTGCTCGGATTCCTTGAGCACCGGCTCGGCGCCAGACAGGGCGGAGCGCGGGCTGATGAGGTCGGTCGGCGCGTAGGTCGCGCCGCAGGCCTCGCACGAGTCGCCGTACTGATCCTGCGCCGCGCAGCGTGGGCACTGACCGCGAATGAAGCGATCGGCCAGGAACATGCCCTTGGCGGGGTCGAAGTAACGCGTCACACCGTAGCGCACGATATGCCCGGCCGCATGAAGACGGTGAAAGATGTCCTCCGCCAGCAGCCGGTTCTCGTCGCTGTGGGTGGTGTAGTAGTTGTCGAAAGCGATACCGAAGTCGGCAAAGTCGGCGCGGTGCTCGGTACCGATGCGCGCCACCAGGTCTTCCGGGGTGATGTCCTCGGCCTGCGCGCGCAGCATGATGGGGGCGCCGTGGGCGTCGTCGGCGCACAGATAAATCACATCCCGGCCGACCAGACGCATGGCCCGGACCCAGACATCGGTCTGGATGTACTCCACCAGGTGGCCGATGTGAATAGGGCCGTTGGCGTACGGCAGGGCGCTGGTAACAAGCAGACGGCGCGACATGACGGGCAACGCAGAAAAGGTGGTGCGGCAAGGCTTGGCGGGCCGGCAGGATAGCACGGCGACCCCTGGACGCCGTGCTAGAATCAGCGCCCTTTCTGGCGCTCCGGCGCACCGCTTGGCGGTGCTTTTACTGCCGGCCGCGACACACCTGCTGAACCCTGGCGCAGCATGACTGACACCCTACGCAGCGGGGCCGAGGCGGCCCTCGAAACCGTTATCGACCCCTGGAACGGCGCCAGCCTGAAGCAGGCATTACGCGAGCTCACGCTGGACCAGGGCAAGCTGAGCGTCGAACTGCAACTGGGCTACCCCAGCGCTGGCCTGGCGACCGAGCTGCTGGCCCCGGCGCAGGCCGCGCTCGCCACCTTGCCGGGCGTGCAGTCGGTGCAGGTGAGCCTGCAGCACGCCATCGTCGCCCACGCCGTACAGCAGGGCGCGCAGGCCGTGCCGGGCGTCAAGAACGTGATCGCGGTCGGTTCCGGCAAGGGCGGCGTTGGCAAGTCCACCACGGCCGTTAACCTGGCCCTGGCCCTGACGCGCGAAGGCGCCCGCGTGGCGCTGCTCGACGCCGATGTGTACGGTCCGAGCCTGCCGACCATGCTCGGCATCACCGACAAGCCGCGCCTGGTCGAGGGCGACGAGCGCAAGATCACCCCGCTGGTCGGCCACGGCGTGCAGTGCATGTCAATCGGTTTCCTGATCGACCCGGACGCGCCCATGGTCTGGCGCGGGCCGATGGCTACCCAGGCACTGGAACAGCTGATCCGGGACACCGCCTGGCAGGACATCGACTACCTGGTGGTGGACCTGCCGCCGGGCACTGGCGATATCCAGCTCACGCTTGCCCAGCGCGTGCCCGTCAGCGGCGCCATCATCGTGACCACGCCGCAGGACATCGCCCTGATGGACGCGGTCAAGGGCCTGAAGATGTTCGAGAAGGTCAAGGTGCCGATCCTGGGAATCGTCGAGAACATGAGCACTCATATCTGTACCCAATGCGGGCACGAGGAGCACATCTTCGGTGCCGGAGGGGGCGGTCGCATGGCCGAAAAACACGGCGTACCGCTGCTGGGCTCACTGCCGCTGGACATCCGCATCCGCGAGCAGGCCGATGGCGGCCAGCCGACGGTGGCGGCCGAGCCCGACGGGCCGATCGCCCGCGCCTACCGGGAAATTGCCGTACGCGCCGTGGCCCGTCTGGCCACACGCAGCAAGAACTACGCCCGTCACTTCCCGAACATCACCGTGGTCAACGACTGACCGCCCAGCCTGGAATCGCGTCATGAGCATCAAGTCCGACCGCTGGATCCGCCGCATGGTCGAGCAGGAAGGCATTATTGAGCCGTTCGAGCCGGCTCAGGTGCGCGAGGTGGACGGCCAGCGGGTCATTTCCTATGGCCTGTCGAGTTACGGCTACGACATACGCGTGGCGCGCGAATTCAAGATATTCACCAATGTGCACTCGGCGGTGGTCGACCCCAAGAACTTCGACGCCGCGAGCCTGGTCGACATCGAATCCGACGTATGCGTGATCCCGCCAAATTCCTTTGCGCTGGCGCGCACGGTGGAGTACTTCCGCATCCCGCGCAGCGTGCTGACGGTGTGCCTGGGCAAGTCCACCTATGCCCGCTGCGGCATCATCGTCAACGTGACGCCGTTCGAGCCGGAGTGGGAGGGCTATGCCACGCTGGAGTTCTCCAACACCACCACCCTGCCGGCCAAAATCTATGCTGGCGAAGGCTGCGCGCAAGTGGTGTTCTTCGAATCCGACGAACCGTGCGAGGTGTCGTACAAGGATCGTGGCGGCAAATACCAGGGTCAGGTTGGCGTGGTGGTGCCGCGACTGTGACGGCCGCCCGCCAGCGGGGCATAATCACGCGAACTGCGGCTAACCTGCGCAGACAGGAACCCTCAAGTCGTCCGCTCTAAGCGGCGATACATGTGACGATACGAGCATTCCAATCCAGTTCCCAGGGAGATCCGGATGAACAAGAAACTAACCGCTCTGGCCTGCACCGGCGCCCTGTTCGGCTGGCTGCTCGCCGGCCCGGTGATGGCGGACGAGGACGAGGACTTCGCCGAGTGGGAACGCGAAATCACCCCCGAGGTGAACGACCCGCTGGAGCCGATCAATCGCGGTGTGTTCTGGTTCAACGAACAGGCCGACCGCTTCGTCATCAAGCCGGTGGCCAAGGGTTACGACTTCATCACGCCCAAGCCAGTCAAGCGCGGCGTCAGCAACGTGTTCGATAACCTGTTCATGCCGGTGGTCGCGGTCAGCGATCTGCTGCAGGGCAACTTCCAGCACAGCGCCGAGGATGTCGGGCGCTTTGTTGTCAACAGTACTGTCGGCGTGGTCGGCATCTTCGACGTCGCCACCGGCTGGGGCCTGGAGCGCCGCCGCGAGGACGTCGGCCAGGCATTCGGAGCCTGGGGCATCGGCGCCGGCCCCTATCTGGTGCTGCCGATTCTTGGCCCAAGTAACGTACGTGACGGCGTTGGCCTGGTCGGCAACTACTTCCTGCTGCCGCAGACCTATATCGACGATGAGGGCGTGCGATGGGGCGTGGCGGTATTG
>NZ_JBFIII010000065.1 GCF_041601295.1 Immundisolibacter sp. | reverse complement strand
GGAAGTCGAACGCGAGGATCTGGAGGTTGACCGCGAATATGAGGCCGTTATGCGCCAGCTGGTCACCTACATGATGGAAGACCCGCGCTCGATCACCTGGGCATTGAATCTGGTATGGGCGGCGCGGGCCCTGGAGCGTATTGGCGACCATTCCAAGAATATCGCCGAGTACCTGATCTATCTGGTGCAGGGCACGGATGTGCGCCACGTCAGCATCGAGGAGCGCGAACGGCAGGTACAGGCCGTGGCGCTTGGGCACCGGCACCCTCCGGCCATTTAGGCGCCGGAGCGATACTGGTCCTTGAGCTCGGCGTAATGCGCCGCCGAGTGCACGAAAAACTCCAGTTCCTCAGGGCGTAGCTCGCGTACCGGTTTTGCCGGCCGGCCGGCCCACAGCCAGCCGCCGTACAGCTCCTTGCCCGGCGCTACCAGGGATCCGGCCGCCAGCAGCACGCCGCTGCGCAGCACCGCGCCGTCCATTACCAGCGAGCCCATGCCGACCAGGCAGCGGTCCTCGATGGTGCAGCCGTGCAGGGTAACCTGATGCCCGACGGTGACATCGGCGCCGACGTTAAGCGGGTCGCCCGCCGGCTTGTCGGGGGTCGGTTGGTTCACGTGCAGGACCGAGCCGTCCTGGATGTTGGTGCGGGCGCCGACGCGGATGCGGTTCACGTCACCGCGCAGCACGCTGAACGGCCACACCGAGGCATCGTCATCAAGTTCGACATGGCCGATCGCGAGCGCCGCCGGGTCTACCCAGGCGCGCGTGCCAAGCCGGGGCGTATGTCCGCCAAAACTGCGCAGATTCATGCTTACCTCATCAGCACCAGCTCTTCGCTGGCGGTTGGGTGGATAGCGACGGTGTCGTCAAGATCGCCCTTGCGGGCGCCCATTTTCACCGCCACGGCGAAGCCCTGCATCATTTCATCGGCGCCCCGGCCAACCACATGCAAGCCGATCACCCGCTCGTCCTCGCCCAGGCACACCAATTTAGCGACGGTCTGTGGGCGATGGCTGCCGAGGGCGTAGTACATATCGGCAAAGCGCGTGGTGTAGACGCGCACCGCATCGCCGTGGGCCGCGCGCGCCTGGGCTTCGGTCAGGCCAACGCTGGCGACCGGTGGGTGGCTGAATACCACCGACGGGATGTTGTCGTAATCGAGTCGCCGCTCGGCCTGGCCGTCGAACAGGCGATCGGCCAGGCGCCGTCCGGCAGCAATGGCAACCGGTGTCAACGCCGCCCGGCCGGTAATGTCGCCGACCGCGTGGATACCCGGCACGTTGGTGTCCTGCCAGATGTTGACGGGGATGTGGCCGTCCGCGGCGACCTGAACGCCCGCCTGTGGCAGGTTCAGGCCCTCGCTGCAGGGCGCGCGGCCGATGGCCCAGATAACACAATCAAAACCGCCTTCGCTGCGGCCGTCTTCCGACAGCAGGCTCAACCCATCGTCGCGGCGCTCCAGGGCCGCTGGAGTAAACCCCCGGTGCAGCGCCAGACCGGCCGCCTCCAGGTGGCCGGTGACGGCCTCCTGAACCAGCGTATCGAACTGCCGCAGCACGGTGTTACCGCGGATCATCAGCGCTACCTCGCTGCCCAGTGCGCGCAGCACTCCGGCAAGTTCAACGGCGATATAGCCGGCACCGACCACCGCCACCCGTTGTGGCTGCTCACGCAGGGCAAAGAAGCCGTCGCTGTCGATGCCGAGCTCCGCCCCCGGCAGCTGCGGCAGCGCTGGCCGGCCACCGGCGGCGATCAGGACGTGCCGGGCACGGTAGGCGGCGCCAGCCACCGTCACCGTATCGGGCGCAGAAAACTGGCCGTGTCCACGCAGCAGGGTGACCTTCGAGCCCTCCAGCATCTCCTCGTAAATAACGTTCAGTCGCGCCACGTAGGCGTCACGCGCACCGACCAGGCGGTTCCAGTCGAACGCCGTGGGACCGACCGAGAAGCCATAGTCGGCGGCGTGGTGCAGAGCCTCGGCAATGCTGGCGCCGTTCCACATCACTTTCTTGGGGACACAGCCGACGTTGACGCAGGTGCCGCCGAGGCGGTCGCTTTCCACCAGTGCCACGCGCGCGCCGTATTGAGCGGCCCGCCGGGCCGAGGCAACGCCGCCGCTACCGCCCCCGATAACCAGGTAATCGAGTATTTCACTCATGTCACAGCTCCGGCAGGGTCGGCAAGGCGCGGCAGCAGCTGACGGAAATACCGGGCCGCCGCCAGCAGGCGGCTACCCGGCCAGCTGAACATCTCGCCGTCAACCGGCACCATCAGGGTCTTTGGCAGCAGAGCCGCGAGTTCGGCCGCGTGAGCGGGTTTGAACGGGTATGGTTCCGATGACAGCAGCAATACATCGGGCGCCGCGGCGATGAGTTCGGCGGCGTCGATTTGCGGGTAGCGCGGATGGCTGGCGAACACGTTGTGCAGGCCGAGCCGTTGCATCAGGTCGTTGATGAAGGTGTCGCCCCCGGCCGCCATCCAGGGTTTGCGCCAGATCAGGTAGGCGCAGCGAAGGTCCGACAGGCGCGGCAAGTCCCCTAAGGCGCTCTGAATGTCGGTCGCCAGCCGCGCTGCGGCGACCTCCGCGCCCAGCGTGAAGCCCACCGCGCGGATCATGCCCAGCGCCTGGTTCACCGTGTTGATCTCCGTGACGTAGACCGGGGCGTGGGCGGCGATGGCGTCGACGTCCTCGGCCCGGTTCTCCTCGCGGTTAGCAAGTACCAGATCCGGCTCCAGCGCTTGTATCCGGTCCAGCTTGGGGTTTTTGGTGCCGCCGACACTGCGTCGATTACCTCGGGCCTGCGCCGGGTGGACGCAGAACTTGGTGACGCCAACCACTCGCTCGCCCACGCCAAGGGCGTACAGCAGTTCGGTTTGTGACGGCACCAGGGACACAATGCGTTGCGGCGGCGCCGGCACCACGAGCTCGTTGCCGAGGGAGTCGCGCACCTGGCGTGGCCACGGGCGCGGTGCCTGCCCGGCCAGACGTTGCGCCGCCTGCATCAGTATGCTCAGGCGCGCGCCGTCGTCGGCGGCCGGCCAGGCGGCGATCTCCTCCATCTGCCGGCCACAGCCCTTGCAGGTGTCGGCTGTTACCTCACAAACACTGATGCAGGCACTGCCGACTTCATGCCGCGTCATGCCGCGTCCTCCAGTACCGTGAGGAATTCGCCCAGAATCATGCCAGTGGCGCCCCAGATGCGCGTCCCCGGCAGGGCAAAGTAGGGCACCCGAACTCGGCCGACCGGGTCGAACGCGACCACTTCCATACCGCGGTATCTGGGGTCCAGCAACCGGGCGAGCGGCGTCTCGATGACCGTTGCGACTTCACGCGGGCAGGGGATGAACTGCGGTTGTGCCGGCACGCTCGCGACAAATGGATAGACCAGGTGGTTGCTGGCGCGCACGTACAGCGGCGACAGAGCGCCCAGCAGCGTCACCCTGTTCGGTTCAATCCCGAGTTCTTCGTGCGTTTCGCGCAGCGCTGTGTGTGTCAGCGACTCGTCACCCTCGCGCCGGCCACCGGGCAGCGCAACCTGTCCGCTGTGCGGGCCGCTGTAGTCGGGTCGGCGGATCAGGGCAAGCGTGGTGGTTGGTTCCCCGTCGCCAGCGGCGGGGTATAGCAGCAGCAGCACCGCGGCTTCGCGGTGATCCTGCGGGATGTCGGTCCAACGCTCGTCCATCTTGCCGTGGTAGGGCAGCGGCGCCATACGGGCCTGTCCGGCGCGGCCAGGCAGGCTGCCAGTCAGCGCTCGGCGCAGGCGATCAGGCAATAGCAAATGGGGGGGCGAGGTAGGGCGGGACATAGCCGAAAAGCACTTGAAACAAGCACCTTACTCCTCACACCGGGTGCCCTGTCAACGCTCCCAGCGTGCATTGCGGGCGCTGCGCAGGCAGCGTAGATTCGTAGCTAAGGCGCGTGCCGCCGGGACGGCAGGAGGCAGGCGAAGCGCGCCGGTTGTGAATCACGATTAAGGAGAACTCCATGCGTTTACCTTTGCAGATCACCGCCCGCGGCATCGAGCTGACCGAGGCTATCGAGTCGGCTGTGCGCAAGAAGGCCGAGAAGCTTGACCATTTCAGCGATCAGATCATGGCCTGTCGGGTGGTTATCGAGTGTCCCCACAAGCACCATCACAAGGGCGTTCTGTACAACGTACACATCGACCTGACCGTGCCGGGAGCCGAGCTGGTGGTCAAGCGCGAACCGAATGAGGACCTGTACGTGGCGCTACGCGATGCCTTCGACGCCGCTGGCCGGCAGCTGCGTGAGCGCATGGACCGTAACCATGATCACCATGGGCGAAACGGCGCTCCGCTGGAGCTTTAACGACTTACGCCTATCGGCATCCCCGGCGGGGGTCTCAGGCCTGACGCAAGGCCGTGATGAGCGCCGTCGTCGCTGGCCTGATGCCTCGCCAGAGCCAGAAGGCCTCCGCCGCCTGCTCGACCAGCATGCCCAGGCCATCGTGGCAGGCGGTGGCGCCGTCGCGGCGGGCGAGTGTCAGAAACGGCACGGCGGCACGGCCATAGACGAGGTCATAGGCCACGCTGCTGGCGCTGAAAACGGCCTGTGGCAGTGCCGGGGCCTTGCCGCCAAGACCGGCGGCGGTGGCGTTGATGATCAGGTCAAAGCCACTGCCAGGGAACTCGACCGGGGCCTGTCGCACGGGTCCGAGCGCCCGAAAGCGGGCTGCCAGTGCGTTGGCCCGTTCTGGGGTGCGGTTGATGATCACCAGCTCCGCCACGCCGGCCGTCAGCAGGGGTCCGACGATGCCGGCGGCGGCCCCACCGGCGCCTATCAGCAGCACCCGGCGATTGATCAGAACCACGCCGAGGTTCTGGGTCAGATCGCGCAGCAGACCGACGCCGTCGGTGTTGAAGCCGCCGAGCCGGCCGTCGGCTTCCAGGCGTAGCGTGTTGACGGCCTGCGCCTGCTCGGCCAGGGCGTCGCAGTGGTCGGCGAGCCGGAATGCTTGGTCCTTGAACGGCACAGTGACGTTGCAGCCCAGGCCGCCCAGGGCCAGGAAACGCTGCACGGCGGGGCCGAAATCCCCAGGCGATGCGTCGATCGCCTGGTAGGTAAGCACCTGTCCGGTCTGGGCCGCGAAGGCGGCATGAATCTGCGGCGATTTGCTATGGCCGACCGGGTGGCCGAACACGGCGTAACGGTCCATCTCAGCGCTGCAGGTAGCGGGCGGCGTCGAGCGCAAAGTAGCTGAGGATGCCGTCGGCGCCGGCGCGTCGGCAGGCCAGCAGCGTCTCCAGCACGCCGGCGCGCTCGTCCAGCCAACCGTTCTGCGCGGCGGCCTTGAGCATGGCGTACTCGCCGCTGACCTGATAAACGAAGGTTGGAACCGCAAAGCGGTCCTTCACGCGTCTGACGATATCCAGGTACGGCAGTCCGGGCTTGATCATTACCATGTCGGCGCCCTCGGCCAGATCCAGCGCCACCTCGTGCAGGGCCTCGTCCCTGTTGCCGCAGTCCATCTGGTAGTCGTGCTTGCCGGCGCCGCCCAGGGTAGCCGCCGAGCCGACGGCGTCGCGAAACGGTCCGTAGAAGGCCGACGCGTACTTGGCCGAGTAGGCGAGGATGGCGGTGTTGACCAGACCTTCGCGTTCAAGTGCCTTGCGGATGACGCCGACCCGCCCGTCCATCATGTCGGACGGCGCCACCACGTCGGCGCCAGCGCGCGCCTGGCACACCGCCTGCCGCGTCAGTGCCGATACCGTCGTGTCATTGAGCACGTACCCGCTGTGGTCAATCAGGCCATCCTGGCCGTGCGAGGTGTAGGGATCCAGCGCCACGTCGGTGATGACGCCCAGTTCCGGTAGCGCGGACTTGAGCGCCTGAACCGCGCGTGGCACCAACCCGTCCGGATTCCAGGCCTGTGAGGCGTCAGCGGATTTCAGCGCGGGGTCGATGACCGGAAACAAGGCCAACGCGGGAATGCCAAGACCGGCCGCCGCGCGCGCGTGCGCCACCAGCAAGTCGATGCTGAGTCGTTCAACGCCCGGCATGCTGGCCACCGGCTCGCGTTTCCCGGTGCCGTCCAGCACGAACACCGGGTAAATAAGATCGGCCGGCGTCAGCCGCGTCTCGCGTACCAGGTCGCGCAGAAAGCCGGTACGGCGCAGGCGCCGCAAGCGGCTGGAGGGGTAACTGCGCTCGGTCATCGCTTGCTCAGCTCAATACCTTGGCAATCTTGCGCAACTCGACAAAGATGGTATCCACGGGCTGCTCGCCGTCGACCGTGTGCAGTTTTCCGGCCGCGCGGTAGAACTCGACCAGCGGGGCGGTTTCCGCAGCGTAGGTGGCGAGGCGCTGGGCAACGGTGCTCTCGTTGTCGTCGCTGCGCTGGTAGGTCTCCCCGCCGCAGGCATCACACACCCCCTCGCGCGCGGACGGCGCTGTGTAGACGTTATATATGGCGCCACAATCGCGGCAGGTGCGGCGCCCGGCAATTCGCCGCTTGAGTTCCTCGGCGCTGACGTCGATCAGAATTGCCGCCTGTAACGACAGGCTCAGGCGCCCCAGCAATGTTTCGAGTGCCTCGGCCTGCGCCAGGTTGCGCGGGAAGCCGTCGAGGATGAACTCGTGCAGCCCGTCCGGCCCGCCAAGCCGTTCCTCGATCAGGCCGAGCACGATATCGTCCGACACCAGTTTGCCGGCGTCCATGGCGGCCTTGGCACGCAGCCCGATCGGACTTGCCGCCTTGACCGCCGCCCGCAGCAGGTCGCCGGTGGATAGCTGGGGCGCGCCATAGGCCTGTACCAGTTGCTTGGCCTGGGTGCCTTTGCCGGAACCTGGCGCGCCTAACATGACGACTCGCATGGTTTGGAAATCCTTGTCGATGGGAGAGATGGAATGTGGCGCACGGCCTGGAGAACCGACCAGCGAGAACCCTGGCACACCGTCGCGCGCTGCCGGGTCGGCGGCAAACCTAAGCGATCGCCTGGCTGTCGTCAAACCGGTGGCGCGGGCGGTTTCCGGCGACGGTTGCGCGGGAGTGCTGGTGTGGTCGGCTGAACGGCGCATTCGTCACGATTCGCCGTTGCTGGCAGCGCCCTGGGTTCGGACGCGACGGCTCGCCGGCCAGTTCAAGCTATAATCCGCGCCGTTTTGTAACCGGTCAGGCCGCCTTGGTCTGGGCCGGTTATTTTTGAGCGGCCGATCGACCGCCATACTTTAAAAGGGGAGATCCCATGACGACCGACCTTGCACTGTGGATCGCCATCGGCGCCGGGGTAGTGGCCATCATTTATGGCTTGGTAACCGTGCGCTGGATCGTGGCGCAGCCCGCTGGCAACGCCCGCATGCAGGAAATCGCCGCCGCCATCCAGGCCGGCGCGCAGGCCTATCTGAACCGCCAGTACACCACCATCGCGGTGGTCGGAGTGGTGCTGTTCGCGGTGCTGGGCCTGGCCCTGAACTGGCCGACCGCGGGTGGTTTCGCCGTGGGAGCGATACTGTCGGGTCTGACCGGCTACATCGGCATGAACGTGTCCGTGCGTGCCAATGTGCGCACGGCACATGCCGCCAGCATCGGCCTTAATCCGGCGATGCAAGTGGCGTTTCGCGGCGGTGCCGTCACCGGGATGTTGGTGGTTGGCCTCGGGTTGCTGGGCGTGGCCGGCTACTACCTGGTCATGTTGCAGGTGACCGGCCCCGATGACGCATTGCACTCACTGGTTGGCCTGGCCTTTGGCGGCTCGCTGATTTCAATTTTTGCCCGCCTGGGCGGTGGCATTTTCACCAAGGGCGCGGACGTGGGCGCCGACCTGGTGGGTAAGGTCGAGGCCGGTATCCCCGAGGATGACCCGCGCAACCCGGCGGTGATCGCGGATAACGTGGGCGACAACGTCGGCGACTGCGCCGGCATGGCCGCGGATCTTTTCGAGACCTACGCGGTGACGCTGGTGGCGACCATGCTGCTGGCGGGCCTGACCATGCAATCGCTGGGCGTCAACGCCATCCTGTACCCGCTGCTACTGGGTGCCGTTTCGATTCTCGCTTCGGTCGCCGGGACGTTCTTCGTCAAGGTCACCGACGGTGGCAAGATCATGAACGCGCTCTACCGGGGCGTGGCGGTGTCGGGCGTGCTCGCCGCGGCGGCGTTCTACCCCATCTCCACAGCGATGATGGGCGAGCAGGCGATGGGGCTTTACTACTGCGCCCTGATTGGTCTTGCGTTGACCGCCGCCATGGTGGTCATCACCGAGTACTACACGGCGACCGAGTACGGACCGGTGCGCGGCATCGCGGCGGCCTCGCAGACTGGCCACGGCACTAACGTCATTGCCGGTCTGGCGGTGTCCATGCGCTCCACCGCGCTGCCAGTGCTGTCCGTGTGTGTGGCCATCGGTGCCTCGTACCAGCTCGGTGGCCTGTACGGCATTGCCATCGCCGCCACCGCCATGCTGTCCATGACCGGCATGATCGTGGCGCTGGACGCCTACGGCCCCATCACCGACAACGGTGGCGGCATCGCCGAGATGTCCGGTCTGCCCAGTAGCGTGCGGAACATCACCGACGCGCTGGATGCGGTCGGCAACACCACCAAGGCGGTGACCAAGGGCTACGCCATCGGTTCGGCCGGTCTGGCGGCGCTGGTGCTGTTCGCTGACTACACGGCCAACCTGGAAGTGCTCGGTAAGCTCCAGGTGTTCAGCCTGTCGGACCCGGCGGTGATCATCGGCCTGTTCATCGGCGGCATGGTGCCGTATCTGTTCGGCGCCATGGCCATGGAGGCGGTCGGTCGTGCCGCCGGTTCGGTGGTGGTGGAAGTGCGGCGTCAGTTCAAGGAAATCCCCGGCATCATGGAAGGCACCGGCAAGCCGGATTACTCCAAGGCTGTGGACCTGCTGACCAAGGCCGCCATCAAGGAAATGGTGGTGCCGTCGTTGCTGCCGATTGTGGTGCCAGTGCTGGTCGGCTTCGGCATGAACTACCTGATGGGCCCTGGCGCCGGCGTCAAGGCGCTGGGTGGCCTGCTGATTGGCACCATCGTGACCGGGCTGTTCGTGGCGATTTCGATGTGCACCGGCGGCGGTGCCTGGGACAACGCCAAAAAGTATGTCGAGGAAGGCAACTACGGTGGCAAGGGTTCCGAGACCCACAAGGCGGCGGTGACCGGCGACACCGTGGGCGATCCCTACAAGGACACCGCTGGCCCGGCCATCAACCCGCTGATCAAGATCATCAACATTGTGGCCCTGCTGCTGGTGCCGCTGCTCTAGGGAGCCGCTGATTTATTCAGCGCTTCCTCACCGAGGGGCCGGCTTATGTCGGCCCTTTTTTGTTCGGCTGACTGCCGGCTGGTGTGGTGCGCTCTACCCAGCGGCGGGCGCCGTCAGCCACGGTTTCCTTTTTCCAGAACGGCGCCCGCTGCTTGAGTTCCTCGATCAGGTGACGACAGGCGGCGAATGCCGCCTCGCGGTGAGCTGACCAGGCGGCGGTGAGCACAATCGCTTCGCCGAGCAGGATTGGCCCGACCCGATGCACGATCAGCACCTCGCCCACCGGCCATCGCTGAAGCGCCTCGTCGGCGATTCGCTCAAGTGCTCGCTCGGTCATGCCGGGGTAATGCTCCAGCGTCATGGCGCTGACAGCGTCACCCTCGTTGAAGTCGCGCAGCGTGCCCACGAACACCGAGCAGGCGCCATGGCTGGTCGTTGGCAGTGCCGCCTGGTGGCTCGCCAAGCGTGCCCAGGGGTCGAACGGCCCGACGACGACCTCGGTCGTCATCCTCCGGTCACCGGCGGAAAAAACGCCACTTCGTCGCCATCGTGCACGGTAGCGTCCGCGGCCACGTAGTCGTGGTTCAGGGCGCATAGCAGACGTGCCGGTAGCTGCGCCTGTCCGGTCGCGGCGCGCCAGACATCCGCCACGCAGCCGGCCGGCAGTTCAACACTCGCCCCATCCAGGCCAAGTGCCTCGCGCAGGCTGGCAAAAAACTTAACGTTGATCTTCATGGGCAGTGAGCTTTTGGGGGAGCTTGTTTCAAGATACCCCCATAATAATCGGCCAAGCGAGCACCGTGAGCCGTCGCCATGAGCAAAGCTACCGCAACGCCGCGCAGCCTGCGCGTGGCGGTGTTGACCTATTCCAATCGCCGCACGGGCGAGGACGACAGCGCCGGTGGCCTGATCCGCCGGTGCTTGACTGGCGCCGGTCATCAGGTGGCGACGTCTGCGATCCGTCACGGCGATGCGCTGGCCATGCGTGAGTTCCTGCGTGCCTGGCTGGCCGATCCGGGGATTGATGCGGTGGTCAGCAGCGGCGGCACCGGCATCACCGATTGCATGCCGCAGGCCGCAGCGCCGTTGATCGAGCACGACATCCCCGGCTTTGCGGTGCTGTTTCAGGTCCTGTCGCTGGAAGATATTGGCAGTTCCGGCATGTTGTCGCGGGCCTGTGCCGGCCTGGCTGGCGGCAAGCTGCTGTTTCTGCTGCCAGGCTCGGAAGGCGGCAGCCGGCTGGCTATGCAGCGGCTGGTGATACCTCAGCTCGACAGCAGCACCCGACCGTGCAGCCTGGCAGGACTACTGAGCGATGAGTGAATTAACGCATTTCAATCGCCGTGGCGAGGCGCACATGGTGGACGTCGGTGACAAGCCGGTCAGCCAGCGCCAGGCAGTCGCCAGCGGACGCATCCTGATGCAGGCCGAAACGCTGGCGCGCATCCTGGCCGGCGATCACAAGAAGGGCGACGTACTTGGTATCGCGCGTGTCGCCGGCATCATGGCCAGCAAGCGCACTGCCGACCTGATTCCCTTGTGCCATCCCCTGGCGCTGACTGCGGTCAGTGTGGAGTTCGAAACTATCGAGAAGCCGCCAGCCGTGCTATGCCGGGCCAGCGTCAGCACAGCCGGCCAAACCGGTGTTGAGATGGAAGCGCTGATGGCGGTGCAGGTGGCCCTGCTGACTATCTACGATATGTGCAAGGCGGTGGACCGCGGCATGCAGATGACCGACATCGGCCTGCTGGAGAAGCGTGGGGGTAAGTCTGGAGTCTGGCAACGGGCCGAATGACCACCTGCCGGGTGTTCAGCCCAGTAGCAGTTCCAACAGGGCTTTTTGCGCATGCAAGCGGTTCTCCGCCTCGTCCCACACCACGCTTTGTGGGCCATCAATGACTTCGGCGCTGACTTCCTCGCCGCGATGGGCCGGCAGGCAGTGCATGAAGATTGCTCCCGGCGCCGCCCGCGTCATCATCGCCTGGTTGACCTGATAGCCGGCAAACGCCTCGGTACGCGCGGCGGCTTCCTGTTCCTGCCCCATACTGGCCCACACATCGGTCACTACCACGTCGGCACCTGCGGCGGCCGCCTGCGGATCGTCAAGCATCTGCACGCAGCCGGCATAGGCTTGTTGCAGGTCGTCCGCCGGGTGGTAGCCGGAGGGTGCCGCCACGCGCAGGTGAAAACCGAACGCCTGCGCGGCTTGCATCCAGCTATGGCAAACGTTGTTGCCATCGCCGATAAAGGCCGCCGTGCGGCCGCGGATGTCGCCGTGGCGCTCGACCCAGGTGAGGATATCGGCCAGTAATTGACACGGGTGGAAGCGGTCGGTGAGGGCATTGATTACCGGCACCGCGGAGTGGGCCGCAAAGGTCTCCAGGCGCTCGTGGCTGAAGGTACGCACCACCAGCACGTCAACCATGCGCGACAGCACACGGGCGGAGTCTTCCACCGTCTCGCCACGGCCAATCTGGATGTCGCGCGGCGACAGGAACATGGTGTGCCCGCCAAGATGGGTCCAGGCTGCCTCGAATGAGGCGCGCGTACGGGTCGACGACTTCTCGAACAGCATCGCCAGCACCTTGCCGGCGTAAGGCGTGGCCCGCTCGCCCCGACGATGTGCGTCCTTCAGCACCGCCGCGCGCGCGATCAAGGCAGTCAGTTCATCCGGCGTAAGGTCCGGCAGGGCCAGGAAATGTCGTCCCGTCATCCCGGACCACTCACGCTTGGGCGCAGAAATCGACGATCAGCGGACACAAGGTGTCCAGCAACAAGGTCGCATCCTCGTCACTCATGATCAGCGGGGGGAGCAGGCGTACCACGCGTTCGGCGGTGACGTTGATCAGTAAACGTCGCTCGAGCGCACGGTGCACCAGTTCCGCGCATGGGCGGTCCAGTTCGATACCAATCAGCAACCCCAGGCCACGTATGTCCACGACCCCGGCGCAGCCGACCAGGCGCTCACGCAGCCCGGACAACAGGCTGGTGCCAAGTTGCGCTGCGCGTTGATCCAGTGCCTGCTGTTCGATGACATCAAGCGTCGCCAGCGCGGCGCTACAGGCGAGCGGATTGCCGCCAAAGGTCGTGGCGTGATTGCCGGCCTGCAAAACGTCGGCAGCTTTGCCGTGCGCCAGACAGGCGCCGATAGGCACCCCGTTGCCGAGGCCTTTGGCGAGTGTCATCACCTCCGGCTGGATACCCGCATGCTGAAAGGCGAACCAGCGCCCGCTACGCGCCATGCCAGTCTGTACCTCATCCAGCATCAGTAGCCAGTGGTGCTGGTCGCACAGGGCGCGCACGCCAGCCAGATAGTCGGCTGACGGCAGGCGAATGCCGCCTTCGCCCTGTATCGGCTCCAGCAGCACCGCCACCACGTCGCGCTGGTGCTCCGCGACCCGGCGCAGGGCGTCAAGGTCGTCGTAAGGTACCCGGGTGAAGCCCTGCACCAGTGGTTCAAAGCCGGCCTGCACCTTACGGTTGCCGGTGGCGCTCAAGGTGGCCAGAGTACGCCCGTGAAAACTGCCATCGGCCACTACTACGGTTGGTACAGCGATGCCGCGCGCGTGGCCGTATTTGCGGGCGATCTTGATGGCGGCCTCATTGGCCTCGGCGCCGGAATTACAGAAGAACACCTGTTGCATGCCTGCCAACGTGGTGAGTCGCTCCGCCAGGCGCGTTTGAAGCGGCACCTCGTACAAATTCGAGGTATGCACCAGGGTGGCCGCTTGCTCGGCGAGCGACTTGGCGACCTGCGGGTGCGCATGACCGAGGCCACACACGGCGATGCCGGACAGCGCGTCCAGGTAGCGCTCACCATGTGTGTCCCACAGCCAGACGCCGGCGCCGCGTTCGAACGCTACCGGCAGACGGGTGTATGTGCCCATGAGGGCTGGATCAGGGCCAGACATTCCCCACCCCAGAAAACAAAAACAGCCGACGAGGCGGCTGCTATGCGAATTCCAAGTCTAGCATCAAACCTGGCTTGACAAAGGCGTTCAAACGCTGTGTTGACAAGGTGCGAAGCTCACTTCAGCATTGAGGCCACGTCGCATCTCGGACAACACGGCAAGTGGCGCGCGCGGCGGACGGCGGGGAATGAGTGATACGGTGACGGCGCAACTGTAGTGGGTGTTGCCGGAACCTGCGGCACGCGGTCTATCAAAGATTCCTTATATGAGCAGTGATCAACGAGAAGGCAACGGCGGCGCGCTGGATGTCCGCGAAGCCAAGCCCAAAGTGGAGCAACCACCTCTCTATAAGGTGGTGCTGCTCAATGACGACTACACGCCAATGGAGTTTGTCGTGCATGTACTGGAACGGTTTTTCACCCTGGACAGGGAACGTGCTACCCAGGTGATGCTCCAGGTGCATACTCGTGGCAAGGGCGTGTGTGGCGTATACACGCGCGAGATCGCCGAAACCAAAGTGGCACAGGTTGTGCAGTACTCTCGTGAGAACGAGCACCCCTTGCAATGCGATATGGAAGTAGCCTGACATGCTCAGTCACGAACTCGAATTCACCCTGAATCAGGCTTTCCGTCAGGCGCGCGAGAAGCGCCAGGAATTCATGACGGTCGAGCATCTGCTGCAGATGCTGCTGGACAGTCCGTCGGCGGCGTCGGTATTGCGCGCCTGCGGCGCCGATATAGAGCGCCTGCGCCGGGAACTTGGCGCCTTCATCGACAAGAACACGCCGCTGCTGGCCGAGGGTGACGAGCGGGACGTGCAGCCAACCATCGGTTTCCAGCGGGTATTGCAACGTTCGATGTTTCACGTGCAGGCGTCAGGCAAGCGTGAGGTCACCGGCGCCAACGTGCTGGTCGCCATCTTCAGCGAGAAGGAGTCCCACGCGGTCTACCTGCTTGGCAAGCAGGGCGTCAGCCGGCTGGACGTGGTCAATTACATCGCCCACGGCATATCCAAAGTGAATGAAGGCGAAGAAAACGAAGCGGCTCCCGGCCCCGAGGATGATGCACAGGGCGACGGGGGTGCCAAGACGGCGCTGGATAAGTTCGCGGTGAATCTGAATGACCAGGCCCGTCAGGGGCGTATCGATCCGCTGATCGGTCGCGCCGACGAGATCGAGCGGACCATGAAAATCCTGTGCCGGCGACGCAAGAACAACCCGCTGTTCGTGGGTGAGGCTGGCGTTGGCAAGACTGCGCTGGCCGAAGGCTTGGCAAAACGCATCGTGGACGGCGAAGTACCGGACGCGCTGGCCGAGTGCACCGTGTTTTCGCTGGATATGGGCGCCCTGCTGGCCGGTACCAAATATCGTGGCGACTTTGAAAAGCGCCTCAAGACGGTGCTCAAGGACCTGTCCAAGGACCCCGGTTCAATCCTGTTCATTGACGAGATCCACACCATTATTGGCGCTGGCGCGGCTTCCGGCGGAGTGATGGATGCCTCGAACCTGATCAAGCCGGTGCTGGCTTCCGGTGAACTCAAGTGCATCGGCTCCACCACCTACCAGGAATACCGCGGCATTTTCGAGAAGGATCGCGCCCTGTCGCGTCGCTTCCAGAAGATCGACGTCGGCGAGCCCAGCGTGTCGGAAACGGTACAGATCCTGCGTGGCTTGCGTACCCACTACGAGAGCCACCACAGCGTGCGCTACACCAACGCGGCGCTGGCGGCGGCTGCTGAGCTGTCGGCCCGCTACATCAACGATCGCTTTTTGCCGGACAAGGCCATCGACGTCATAGACGAGGCTGGTGCTGCCCAACGCGTGCTGCCGCCGAGCAAACGCAAGAAAGTGATCGGCGTCGGCGACGTCGAGCAGGTGGTGGCGCGCATCGCCCGTATTCCGCCCAAGCAGGTGTCGAGTAATGACATGGAGAAGCTGCGCACGCTCGACCGCAACCTGAAGATGACGGTGTTCGGCCAGGACGATGCGATTGCAACCCTGACGGCAGCCATCAAGATGGCGCGTTCGGGTCTGGGCCCGCAGGCGCGGCCGATCGGTTCGTTCCTGTTTGCCGGACCGACGGGTGTTGGCAAGACCGAGCTCAGCCGCCAGTTGGCGCTTGCGATGGGGATCGAGCTGATCCGCTTTGACATGTCGGAGTACATGGAGCGGCATACCGTATCGCGCCTGATCGGTGCGCCGCCGGGCTATGTTGGCTTCGACCAGGGTGGTCTGCTCACCGAGGCGATCAACAAGCATCCGCATTGCGTGCTGCTGATGGACGAAATCGAAAAAGCTCACCCGGACGTGTTTAACCTGCTGCTGCAGGTGATGGATCATGGCGCTCTGACCGACAACAATGGCCGCAAGGCGGATTTTCGCAACGTCATCATCATCATGACCACGAACGCGGGCGCCGAACTGGCCGCGCGCTCGTCAGTGGGCTTCACCAAGCAGGACCACAGTGCCGATGACATGGAGGCGATCAACCGCATGTTCGCGCCGGAGTTTCGCAATCGCCTGGATGGGGTTGTGCGCTTCCAGGGTCTCAGCGAGGCGACGATTGCTCACGTGGTGGACAAGTTCGTCATGGAACTGGAAAGCCAGCTCGAAGCGAAGAACGTCACCATCGAAGTCGACGACGAAGCCCGCAGCTGGCTGGCCGAGCATGGCTACGATGTACGGATGGGCGCCCGGCCGATGACCCGCCTTATCCAGGACAAGATTCGTCGCGCGTTGGCGGACGAGTTGTTGTTCGGCAAGCTGGCGGCCCACGGAGGGCATGTGACGGTCAGTTGCGCCGAAGGCGAGTTGAAAATCGACTGTCAGCCGGCGCCGACTCGGGCAGCGCGGGTGGCGGAAGAAGCAACCTGACGCTCCCGCCGTTCGTCGTTGCTAATGGCGTTTGGCCTGTGCAAGAGCGGCGAAGGTTGGTGCGGCGGGTTGCTTGCAGGCGCCGCGGACCTGCTAGGGTTTAGCCATCCCGTTGCGGGGCAGCCTAGCGAGCGCGGTAAGTGATACGTCCCTTGCTCAGATCGTAAGGGGTCAGGGACACCGTCACCTGGTCGCCGGTGAGAATGCGGATGTAGTGTTTGCGCATTTTCCCGGATATGTGCGCGGTGACTACGTGCTCGTTTTCCAAGCGTACCCGAAACGTGGTGTTGGGGAGGGTTTCGATCACCGTCCCCTGCATTTCAATACCTTCTTCCTTCGCCATTCAATACTCAGTTTGCCAATAGGGTAAACGCCGGATTGTATGCGGCCGGCAGGGGCGCCTCAACTTCGAGTGCTTTGTCGGCCTGCGAGTTGGGCGGTGCCGGTCCTGTTTCGAGGCCGGATGATTGGGGTGGTTCGGGGTGCATGACGCCGCTGGCGGTTGTTATGCAAGCGGCGAGTCGGTATTTTCAATTATCTGCTGTCACGCTGGCGCCTCGACGCGGCACAGCGTCCGCGCCGTTTCACTGCGGCCCACCCGAAGAATGCAATGATGCGGCCGCGGGGCACCGGTCCGACGCCGGTCGCAGCGTCTGCCCTGTTTCCAGAGCGGCCAGGCATGGGCTCGTTT